>JAUHYE010000020.1 GCA_030426395.1 Phycisphaerae bacterium | reverse complement strand
CCGGCGACCTCGACCGGAGGAGCGAGGTCGCGCTTTGGATCGGATGCTGGGCCGCCGGTCCCCGAGAGCGCGGCCCCCGCGGCGGACAAGGTCAGCAGGATTCCCGCGAGCGGGACCGATCGATTCATCATCCGGACAGCCATGGCAACCTCCCAGTCGTGCGGCGTGCGGCCAATCCACCATACCCGAAGATGCCCCGAGCGCCAAGGCCAAGTCACCCGCGTGATCGCCTTGTGACCGCACCGTGACCCCATGCCCCTTTGCCCCATACCCTCCCCGGCCATGTTCAAGATCGACCTGCACACCCACATGCTGCCCCCAACACTTCCCGACTTTGCCGCGAAGTTCGGCTATGGGGGCTGGGTCAATCTCACGCCGATCGCGTCGGACGACCCCGGCGACTTCGCCGGCGGCGCGGCGATGACCATCGACGGGAAGTTCTTTCGGAACGTCAAGCCTAACTGCCTGCACGCCGACGCCCGCCTGCGCGACATGGAGTTGCACAACGTCCAGGTCCAGGTCGTCTCGACGGTGCCGGTCATGTTCGGCTATTGGGCCAGGGCCGAGCACGCCCTCGAGGCGGCAAGACTTCTCAACGACGACCTGGCCGAGCGCTGCCGGGCCCACCCCGACCGCTTCATCGCGCTGGGCACGCTGCCGATGCAGGACCCCAAGCTGGCCGTGAAGGAGCTCGAGCGCTGCATGAAGGATCTGGGCATGGCGGGCATCCAGATCGGCAGCCACATCGAGCGGCCGGGCGACAACGACTGGAACCTGTGGGAGCCGGCGCTGTTCGAGGTGTTCCAGGCCTGCCAGGACCTGGGGGCGAGCATCCTGGTGCACCCCTGGGACATGATGGGCCGCGACCAGATGGGCAAGTACTGGCTGCCCTGGCTGGTGGGCATGCCCGCCGAGACGGCGCGGGCCGTGTGCGCGATGATCTTCGGCGGCGTGTTCGAGCGCTTGCCCGAGCTGCGCGTGTGCTTCGCGCACGGCGGGGGGTCGTTCCCCTACACCATCGGCCGCATCGAGCACGGCTTCAACAGCCGCCCGGACATCGTCGCCGTCGACAACGCCCACAACCCCTGGAGCTACCTGGCCGACTACGGCCGGCCCGCACGGTTCTGGGTCGACTCGGCCGTCTACAGCCGCAACGCCCTGCGGTACCTGATCGCGATGATGGACGAGCGCCGCGTTGCGCTCGGCAGCGATTACCCGTTCCCATTGGGTGAAGCTCGCCCCGGCGCGATGATCGACTCGATGTACGACCTGACCGACAAGACCAAGCGGCAACTCATGAGCGGATCGGCCCTGGAGTTCCTCGGCATGGATGCCGACCGCTTCCCCGACCTCACCGAAGAACGCAAGGCCGCCCGCGAGCGCGCCGCGACATTCCCGAGCGAGGCTGGCAAGTGAGCGACCAACTGTTCCAGGAAGCGAAGCAGCTCGACGCCGCCGACCAGTTGAAGGCCGAGCGCGCGAACTTCGCGATTCCCAAGGACGCCAACGGCACGGAAGTCGCCTACTTCACGGGCAACTCCCTGGGCCTGATGCCCACGAGCGCCCGCGCCGCCGTCGAGCAGGAGCTCGACGATTGGGCAAGGCTTGCCGTCGATGCCCACCTCCATGGAACCAACCCCTGGTTTAGCTACCACGAGCGCTTCCGCGAGACGGGGGCGAGATTGGTTGGTGCGAAGCCGGGCGAGGTCGTCATGATGAACGGCCTGACCGCCAACCTGCACCTCATGCTGGCCAGCTTCTACCAGCCCAAGGGCAACCGCACGACCATCATGGTGGAAGACGCCCTCTTCCCCAGCGATGACTACGCCGTCGAGAGCCATATCAACCACCGCGGGCTCGACGCAAAGCAGAACATGATCCGCCTCACGCCGCGCAGCGGAGAGCAGACGCTGCGCACCGGCGACATCGTCGGCGCCATCGAGGATGCCGGCGACACGCTCGCGCTGGTCATGCTCGCCGGCGTGCAATACCGCACGGGCCAGTGGTTCGACATGCCCGCCATCACCGAGGCCGGGCACCGCGCGGGCGCCTACGTCGGCTGGGACTGCGCCCACGCCGCGGGCAACGCGCCGCTCCAACTTCACGACTGCGACGCCGACTTCGCCGTGTGGTGCAGCTACAAGTACCTGAACTCGGGCCCGGGCGCCATCGCCGGCTGCTTCGTCCACGAGCGCCATGGCAAGAACCCGAAGCTCCCCCGCCTGGCCGGCTGGTGGGGCAATGATCCCACGACGCGCTTCAAGATGGAATCCGGTTTCATCCCGCGCCCGGGTGCCGACGGCTGGCAGCTCTGCAACCCGCCCATCCTCGCGATGGCCCCGCTGGCCGCGTCGCTGGACATCTTCGACCGCGTCGGCATGACCGCCCTGCGCGAGAAGAGCCTCAAGCTCACCGGCTTCCTCGAGCGTGCCGTCCTCAGCGTCGCGCCATCAGCTCGCATAATCACGCCGACCGACCCCAACCGGCGCGGCTGCCAGCTCAGCATCTCGTTTGGCGATCGCGCCAAGACCATCCGCGACACACTGCAAGAGCACGGCGTCGTCGCCGACTTCCGCGAGCCCGACGTTGTTCGCCTGGCGCCCGTGCCGCTCTACAACACGTTCGCCGATGTCGCGCGCGCCGCAACGACCATCGCCCAGGTCACCGCGCCCGCGAACGCTTAGTTAGTTAGTCAGAAACGAGATAGAACCGCCCGACCTCGACGTCCTGCCGCGACGCCGGCTGCTCCCGCTCATCCAGAACCAGCAAGCCGTACCGCCCCTCCATCGTCCCCCAACTCGTCCGGATCGGGCAATAGCTGGCGTACTCGAACTTCTCGCCCGGCCGCAACGTGGGCTGCTGGCCCACAAGCCCCTCGCCCTGCACGACCTCCTCGGTGCCGTGCGCGTCGATAATGCGCCAGAAGCGATCGACGAGCTGCACGGTCGGCCCGCCGTCGATGGCTTGGTAATCGATCGAGATGTGGTACGCAAACACGTGCATCGGCTGCCGCGGATCGCTACGCGACGGCAGGTACTCGGGCCGCACGCGGATGCGCACCGACGCGTCGCCGATGTCATTCGGCACCGGCGTGATCGTGTCCGACCCGTGCTGGCCCGGGTCCGCGCTGTTGAGAAGCTCGAGAGCGTGCGGGTCCATGGCGTCGATTCCCCCCGAGGCCGAGCCCCGGTCGTCGTGCAACACCAGTACCCTAGCGCTAACTCACCGCCGCGGCGGGCGGCCTTCCGCGCGGCTGCGCGCACGGAGCTTGGCTTCGGCCGACAACCGCCGATCCGAAGCGCCGCGACGCGGCGCTTCGGCCTCGCTCCCCTTCGCGCGCACGGCCTTGGATTTCCCGTTCTTATCCGACCGCTTGCGAGGACGTCTCTCGCTCGGCTCTTCTGGCGCCACGATCGCTCCCTTCCCGGGCAACCCCTGAACATCCTGGGTCGGCTCGCCCTCCACCGGCGCCGACTCCACCTCGGGCAACTCCAGCACGCCCGCGAAGCGCTCCAGGCTCCCGCGCACACCCGCCATCTCGCGCGCCAGTTCGGCACCGGCTGTGCGCAGCAGCGCCGACATCGGCTTGGGCAGCCCGTCTTCGCTCTCGCGCAGCTCGAGGAGTTCCACCCATGGCGTCAACGCCTCGGCCAGCACCGTCAACCGCTCGATCGCCTGCTCGGCGGCCTCGCGTTCGCTTGCACACTGCACGAGCGCCGTTTCTGCGCGCTCCACCAGCATCCCGAGCGAACGTTCCGCCGCCGCCACGCGTGTCTCCATGCGTTCGATGGGCACGCTGGCCAAGCGGTTGCACTCACGTTCCACACTTGCCAGCCGATCGCGCAAGCCAACAGCGACCTCGTCGCGGTCCACGCCGTCGGCAACCTCGCTGCTGCCCCAGCGTTCGACTCGGGCTTCCATGTCCGACAGCCGTTCGTCCAGGCTCGGCATGGCCGACACCAGCGCCCCCATCGCCGCCTCCACACGACCCAGAGCCTCGTCGAGCGCCGGATCGGTTGGCCGCTCCTCGTTCTCGTGCTCTTTGTGGTCGCCCAACGGCGGACGAATGGAAACGCTGGTCTCGGCCAGGCGTTCGTCGGTGTCTTCTTCCGTGTCCTCGCCGGTCGCGATGAACCGCGCAAAACTGCCTAGCAGCCCGCGCGTGAGGATGTCGGCCCCGTCGGGCTCACCACCGTTGGTCAGCCCGGCGGCCTGCTCCTCGGGCGCGTGGACTTCGGGTCGCTCTTCGGGTTGTTGGCAGTCGCACTCGTCGCAGCGACCCTCGCACCCGATCCGCAATTCGTGTTCAGCGTCGATTCTGGTCATGGCTTGCTCCGGTCAAAAACGGACCTCTCTGCCATGCCATCGACCGTTCCAAATCGCGGATTCAGTCCAATATCAATCCAAACAAAAAAATCCGCAAGGCCCTCCCAACCCGCATTCCTATGATCTCAAGATGCCTGCAACCACCACAAAGACCGAACAAAGCACCGCCAAGTCACCCGCCCAACGCCTCAGGGCCGCCATGGACAAGGGCTGCGTCATGGCCCCGGGGGCCTTCAACGGGCTGACCGCCCGGGCCGTCGCCCGCCACGGGTTCGAGGCCGCCTACGTCTCTGGCGCCGCGACGAGCGCCGCCGCCGGCGTGCCCGACGTGGGGTTGCTCACCCTCGACCGTTTCGCAGCCACCGTTCGTGAGGTGGTTGATGGCTCGCGTCTCAGGGCCGGCGGCCCCGCCCTGCCGGTGCTGGCCGACGCCGACACGGGCTTCGGTGAGGAAGAGATGACCCGCCGCACCGTGATCGAGTACCAACGCGCCGGGGCGGCCGGCCTGCACCTCGAGGACCAAGTCTTCCCCAAGCGCTGCGGCCACCTCGACGGCAAGACCCTCATCCCAGCCGACCAGGCCGCCAGCCGAATCGAGTGGGCCAGCGCCGCCGCGCGCGACAGCGGCGACCCCGACTTCATCATCTGCGCGCGCACCGACGCCGCAGGTGTCACCGGTATCGACGACGCCATCTCTCGCGCCACGCAGTTCGCCAAGGCCGGCGCCAGCATGATCTTCCCCGAGGGCCTCAAGGACGAAGCCGAGTTCGAGCAGTTCGCCCAGGCCATGCGCGAGGCTGCCGTTGCAGACACCGGCAAGCCGCCCTACGTGCTCGCCAACATGACCGAGTTCGGCAAGACCCCCATGCTCCCGCGTGATCGCTTCGCAGAGCTGGGTTACCACATCGTGATCTTCCCCGTCTCGACCCTGCGCATCGCCATGAAGGCCGTCGACGACATGCTCACCAACCTCGCCGCCAAGGGCAGCGTCGAGGCTTCACTCTCTAACATGCAAACCCGTGCCGAGCTCTATGACCTCTTGGGCTACACGCCGGGCGAGCCGTGGTCGTTCCGTTGATGCCCTAATGCTCCGCCCACCACTTCTCAAGCAATCCTTCCGCTGCCCCCGCATACACGATTTTCAATAGGTTATCAGGGAGCGCAAAGCCCTGGAGCCTGGGCGAACTCATCGCATCAAACTCATCAGGCTCCACCATCTCCAGATCCGGATCCGCGATC
The DNA here is from genome assembly GCA_030426395.1 of Phycisphaerae bacterium. Taxonomy (GTDB): domain Bacteria; phylum Planctomycetota; class Phycisphaerae; order Phycisphaerales; family UBA1924; genus JAHCJI01. Next base: position 35,284 of record JAUHYE010000020.1, on the reverse strand, counting down.
GGGCTCGGCCCGTCGTACTCGCGCTCGTACATCGTCCGCAGCGCCCAATACCGACTGGCGTACAGGTCAAACGCCTCGGCCTCCCCGCTGGCCTGGTGCGCGCCAAACCGAGCGTTCGTGTCGTCGCTCGTCTCGAAGTGATCATCCAGCGTTACGATGTCCGAGCCAAACAGGATGCGCCCGCGCCATTTCTCCAGGAAAGCCAGGAACTCATCCCGCGGGTGCTTGCTCAACTCGCGCACCATCCACTTCGTCGCTGACGTGTCGAGGTGGATGTTGCTGTGCCGCGTCAGCAAGCCATCAAGGAACTTGAGGTCCTCCGGCCACCCACCCATGTGCGCCACCAGCCAGGGCACAGGGAAGTCCTCGGCCATCCGCTCCAGCGGCTCGTAGTGCTCCAGCTTCACCCCATACTTGCTCGCATCGGCGTACTTGGTGGCAAACCACGTATCCGGGTCGGCGATGTGCGCCTGGAACATGTACCCCATCGACATCGCCTCGCTCGCCAGATCCCGCCGCAGCGGGCTGTCGATGCGGATGATGTCCGCGTCCTGCACCGGGTCCAGAAAGTCACGCAACCGCGGCGCCGCCCAGAACTTCAGCATCCGCGAACCGAACTCGCCGTGGAACCGACGCATGTTCTCGAAGAATCCCTCGCGCATCGCCCGCCGCCGATCGTCGGCCATGTACTCGGGGATCGCCACGAACCGGATCTTCTCGCCCAGCGTCTCGCGCATCGCCGCCGCTTGGGACATCTGCGTCTGGGAGTACACCCGCTTCACGCCGTACGCCTCCATCGCCCGCCGATACACCGGCGCCGCCTTCACGCCGTTGATGTGCGCGTGGCTGTCGATGATCGGCACCACCGGCGGCCCGAACCGCTCGGCCTCGGCCAGATAGTCCAGGCCCAGCAAGTTTGCGGGGGTGCGATGATGTACACTGCTGGATGCCTCAGGCGGGTTCATCCACCACTGTAAACCCCGGCACACCCGCCGATGATGAACAACGCGCGAATCCTGGGGATCGCCCGCGCATCGTCCTGGCCCACGACTGGCTCGTCGGCCTCCGCGGGGGCGAGCGCGTGCTGCACCACATCGCCCGCGTCGCCCAGAGCCTTGGCCACGTCGAGGCCATCCTCACCATCTTCGACGACGGCGGCCCCCTCACGCCCGAGCTCGACGCCCTGCCCCGCCAGGTCTCCGCGCTCGGCGGCCTCCCCGGCACCCTCAAGGCCCGCCGCTGGATGCTCCCGCTCTACCCCGCCGCCGTCGGCCAGCTCACCGACCGCCTGCTGGGCATGCACCAGCGCCGCCCGATCGACCTGCTGGTCTCCACCAGTTCGGCCGCCATCAAGGGCCTGTGCCCACCCGCCGGCGTGCCACACCTTTGCTACTGCCACAGCCCCGCGAGATACCTGTGGTCGCAAGCCGACCAGTACGGCCCGCTCCAACGCCTCGGCCTTCGCGCTTTCGGCCGCTCGCTCCGCTCCTGGGATCGCTCAACCGCCGCCCACGTCACGACGTTCATCGCCAACTCCACCCACGTCGCCAATCTCATCAAGCACGCCTACGACCGCGACGCCACCGTCATCCACCCGCCCGCGCGCACGATCTTTTTCACACCGGGCAACGAACGCCGCGGTGACCACTGGCTCGCGGTGGGGGCCATCGAGCCCTATAAGCGCTTCGACACCGCCATCGAGGCCGCCAAACTCGCGGGTGCTCAGCTCCGCATCGTCGGCGACGGCAGCGCTCGCGCGAATCTCGAACGCGGCGCACCAAGCAACGTCACATTCACAGGCCGCCTGACCGACGAGCAACTCCGCCATGAGATGCGCACCGCCGCCGTCCTGCTCTTCCCCCAGGTCGAAGACTTCGGCATCACCGCCGTCGAGGCCCAGGCCTGCGGGCTCCCCGTCGCCGCACGAAACGAGGGCGGCGCGCTCGATATCGTCCAAGACGGCGTTACGGGCGCGCTGTGTGATGGCTCACCCACAGCTCTTGCCGAAGCGGCCAAGCGTGCAGCCAATTGTGAGTCAGAAGAGTGCGTCGCGAATGCCCATCGCTTCGCCGAAGACCGATTCGAGGCCGAGATCGCCCAGATTCTCAGCCACGCTCTCGAGGCCCGAGCATCCGCGCCGGCACGCCGACCACCCGAGTCCGAGCCGACACCGCGCCCATGACCACGGCCCCAGCGCCGACCATCGCCCTGTCGCCGACCTCCACGCCGGGCAGCAGCACCGCGCCCGCGCCGATCAGGCACCCCAGCCCCACGTCCACCCCGCCGCACAGCACGGCCCGTGGCGCCACGTGGGTTCCCATCCCAACCCGCGCATCGTGCTCGACTACCGCCGCGCTGTTCACGATCGCGTGATCCTCGACCACCGCGTCGGCGTTCACCACCGCGCCGGGCCCGATGAACACCCCCGCCCCGATCGACGCGCTCGCGCTCACGATCGCCGAGGGGTGCACCACGCTCGCCGCCCGCCCGCGCAATGTCTCGATCACCCGCATCCGCGTCGCGACGTCGCCGATGCACACGATCCAGGGCTCACCAGCACGATCGAGCCCGCCCAGCCACTCCAGCCCCGGCACGCACGCCGCCGGGTCGTCATCGACAAACCCCGCCAGCCCCACACCCCTCGCGCGTGCGGCGTCCGCCACGACCTTCGCGTGCCCGCCGCCGCCGACAAGAACGAGTGCGTCGCTCACGCCAAAACTATCGGCATTACTCGCAACCCAGGTCAAACGCGTTCTGGAAGGCCAGGAAGTCAAAGATCGTCAACTCGCCGTCGCTGTCGAAGTCGGCCCGGGCGTCCCCGTCCTGGAAGATGTTCAGGAAGGCCAGGAAGTCGAAGATGGTGAGGGCGCCGTCGGCGTCGAGGTCGGGGGTACACGTGGTACAAGAGATGTCGAACAGGTACGCGGCGCCTGGAAGCAGGCTCGTGCCATCGGAGTCGTCGAGTGAACCGGCGAGTACCCACTGGCTATCTGCCGCGATGCTGTGGGCGAAATATCGCGCAAAGATCGGCACGTTTGGAACAAGCTGCTGCGCGAAGCGCCACTCACCGTCCACACCACGGCGGAACAGGTGCAGCGCGCCGGACTGCGTGGTCGGACTCGCCTGGCTGCCGGCGGTGACGAGCAGCACGTCGCCACGAACCGCGACGGTGTAGCCGAATGAATCCCACGACTGCGATGGGCTGTGCGTGATTTCTTCCTGGAAGGTCCATACGCCATCAACCAACTCGTAGAGCAGCACGGCACCAGCGGACAGTTCGGGCGGCCCCGCTGCGGTTGCTCCGATCGCCAGCGTCTGGCCGTCGAACGAGACATCGAAGCCGAAGAGCTGCGTGGTCTCGACACCGCCAGGCGCATCGGTTGGCACGATTTTCTGTACGAACGTGAGCGGGCCGCCGGGCTCGCGCCGATACGCGTAGACCGAGCCGCCGCGATGCGTGACCGAACTGTCGTCGGATGCGCCGATGAACACCCACTCGCCAAGCGAAACAATCCGACGCCCGAAACCGCTCCTTGGCGGCGGGCTGTCCGGCGCTTCATTGATCCCTCGGAATACCCATTCGCCGTTTTGGAGGCCGTACTCCAGGACGCATTCCGCGTCGATCGGAGCAAGGTACGCCCTATCGGCTTCCAGCGAGACTCGCCCTCCGAGTCCGTTGATCTTGATCGGGTCGACGCCCTCGGGCGGGCGCAGCGTGCCCGTCAGCACCCATCGCGTTCCGTCATGCTCATAGATGTACGCACCGCCCTTGGCCTCCAGCCCCGACCACTGCGTGTTGATCGAGCCGATGGCCAGCCGGCCATCCTCCGCGTCGACCGTGCGCCCGAAGAATTCGCCGAGCTGTGGCACGGGCGTGGTCAGCATCTGCCGGTATTCGAGCTCGCCCTCCACCATCTCGTACACGTGCACGGCCCCCTCGCCGCACCCGTAGGGCCCGGGGCAGAACACGCTGGCGCCGGCGTCGCTCACGAACCAGAAGCGGCCATCCACCGCGACGTGCCCCCCGAAGCCAAGGGGCGGCACGACCGATGGCGGCGCGACCCGAACCGGGTCGCACGGATCGGGCATCGCGGCGCAAGTTGTGACGGATGTCAGTAGAGCGGCAGCCGTGCGCGTCATCCCCTCACTCACACCCCGCCGCGAACTCATTCTGGAACGCCAGAAAGTCAAACAGCGTCAACGCTCCATCCCCGTCGAAGTCGGCAACCAGGTCGCCCATGTCGAACGCGTTCTGGAACGCAAGGAAGTCGAACAGCGTCAGCGAGCCGTCGCCGTCCAGGTCGGCGCGGCACACGTCCTCGAGGCGGTCGATGACTGCCGTGCCCTCGGTGAACCGCAGCGTGCCCACCAGGAAGCTGGGGCTCAGCACGATGTCGTCGATGTTGAAGAACGCCACGTCGTCGGCCCCGATGCCCGCATCAAAAGTCGCGCTGAAGCGCACCGTGATGCCCGCCAGCACCTGCTCGCCCTCGATGGTCTGCCCCAGCACCTGGAACGGGTGCGTGCCGTCGGGGTTCTCGACCTCGCCGGTCAGGAAGTCCGACGACCCCGGCGACAGCGACTCGAGCGCGTCGGCCAGCGGCGTGGGGCTGGGAAACAGCGAACCCAGGACGATGCCGGTGCCCTGCACCATGCCCGAAACCTCGTAGCGGTACCGCCTGGCCGGTGAGAGCGTGTCCGGGGCGCTGTCGCGCGACACGCTGCCTCCATCGGAGATCACCACGCCGGCCAGGTCGATCGAGACCGAATCCTGGGCCATCGCCACGCCGCCCGCCGCCAGAACCGCCGCCACACTAATCCGTGCCTTCATCGCTCGCCCTCCCATAGAGATATGTTGCTGATACAGCCTACCCCAATCCGGGCCGAGCGCCAAGACAACTTTGCCAAGAGCCGCCCCCATATCCTCGCCCAGTGCTCACCGCCCTCATCCTCGCCGCCGCCGCCTACCTGATTGGGGGAATCCCGTTCGGCTATCTCATCGCCCGCTCCAAGGGCGTGAACATCCTTAAAGAAGGTTCGGGCAACATCGGCGCCACCAACGTCAAGCGGGTGGTGGGGCGCGGGCCGGGCAACCTCTGTTTCGCCCTGGACGTCGCCAAGGGGCTGCTGCCCACCCTCACCGCCGGCCTTATCCTGGGCACCCTGGGCGACCTCGACGCGCCGCCCATCGCCGTGTGGGTATGGCTGCTCACCCCCGTGGCGACCGTCCTGGGCCACATGTTCAGCCCCTTCCTCGGCTTTCGCGGCGGCAAGGGCGTCGCCACAGGCCTCGGTGCCCTCCTGGGCGTGTTCTGGGTGCTCACCCTCGCGGTCGTGGGGGGGCTGCTGGTGTGGCTGGTGGTGCTGAAGATCTCCCGCTACGTCGGTATGGCCTCGGTCTGCGCCGCCATCAGCGTGCCGGGGTGGGCCGCCCTCCTCCCGATAATCATCGAGGGCACGCTCTCCGCCTCGGTCCTGCCGATGCTTGCGATGTCGGGCCTGCTCGCGGTGCTCGTGGTGGTCCGCCACATCGGTAACCTGAAGCGAATCCTCGCTGGCACCGAGCCGAAGATCAGGTCGAGGGCCGAGAAGGTCGCCGCCAAGGCCCAGTAACGCCATCCGATATGCGAATCCGTGCTGTCGGTAGCGTCTGCCCGGTCGCACAACCCGACCTGGGCGCGAATCGGTGGACTTGAGCGCAAAGATCACGCCTCGCTAAGTCGATGACATAGCGATGCTTACGATCACCGAAACCAACACGACCGACGGCCAGAACCCGACCGCAAAGCCCGCGAAGGTGGCCCAGGTCTCGGCCGGCCCGCTCCGGCTGAGCCCCGGTGACTCAAGCGACGCGGCCCAGCGTGTCCAGGATGCCCTGGGCCACGCCCAGCGCCGGCTCGACAACCTTCGCGACCTGATCGATCGCTTCGACCTCGATGACGACGACGGCCCCCGCGCCGCCTGATCGTTTCGAGACAGCCAAGCTTCCCAAGCCGGGCCCGGCGCGCATCTGAGTGGCGCTCGGGCCCGCGATGCGTTTGGGGTTCTCCATGACGTACCGCGATCACGGGTGAGCGGGGCTTCACAGAGCCCACACGCTACACTAGCGACTGGTGCTGGTGGCCCCCAGAGGTGTCGCCGCGCCCGTTGAGAGCCATTTACGCCCGCCTCGAGGTGCTGCCATGCAGAACAACTTTGGCCTGAAGGACCTGATCGTGATCGCCCTGATCCTGGGGCTGTTCGTCAGCGTCTGGGTCTCGATCTACCAGGACGACCGCCGCTGGGACGAAACCCAGGTGGCCAACAAGCGGCTCGAAGCGCTCGAGCAGCAGATCGTCCGCCTCGAAGACGGCATCGCCCGCCGGCCCGTGGTCGTGGCGCCCCAGGGCGGCGGTACCCCAACCGCCCCGAGCAACCCCGCCCCGATTCCCGATGGCCCCGTGACCACCACCGCCGCGGCGAGCGGCTTCGAGTGGGCCCGCGACGATACCGATGTCACCGTCAGCATCCCCTGGGCATTCAGCAGCGACCCAACCGACGACCCCGGATTCAGGATCGGCGGCGAGTTCCACGAGATCTACGAGGGCCAGCCGCCCAAGCTCACGCCCTATACCTACGCCGACGTGTACGGCCGCCGCGTGGTCGACATGGTCTGCGAGAGCCTGGGCTGGTACGACCCCAAGACCCTGAAAATGCGCGGCCTCTTGGCCGAATCGTGGCAGTACCCCGACGACGGCACCTGGCTGCGCGTCAAGATCCGCGACGAGGCCCGCTACAGCGACGGCTCGCCCGTGCTCGCCGAGGACGTTCGCTGGACGTACGAGGACCTTCTGTTCAACATGCAGATCGAGGCCGAGCGCTTCCGCAGCGTGTACAACGCCATCGACACCATCGAGGTCATCGGCGATCCCGAGACCAGCCGCGTGGTCGAGTTCACCTTCAAGAGCCCCCGCTTCGACAACCTCAACCAGGCGATGGGCTTCAAGGTGCTGCCCAAGCACATCTATCAGCCGTGGATCGAGTCTCCGACGCGCTACAACCAGAGCACCTCGCTCACGGTGGGCTCGGGCCCGTTCCGCTTCCCCACCGTCGACCCGGACAACCCCTGGACGCCCGGCACGCCCATCGTGCTGGTGCGCAACGAGCAGTACTGGGGCCCGCGCCCGCCGCTGGACGGCTACCGCATCACGGTCATTAAGGAATACGCCACCAAGCTCATCGCCTTCAACAACGGTGAGGGCGACATGATCCGCCCCAACTCAGAGCAGTTTGTCGACCAACGCGGCGACTCGAAGTTCCTCGAAGAGAGCGAGGCCCGCAAGTGGTTCAACATGCGCGGCGGCTACTCGTTCATCGGCTGGCAGTGCGGCCCACGCAACGGCGGCAAGCTCACGCCCTTTCACGACAAGCGGGTGCGCCAGGCCATGACCATGCTCATCGATCGCGAGCGCATCCGCCGCGACATCTCCAAGAATCTGGTCAACCCCGCCACGGGCCCGTTCCTGAGTTCCACGCCGCAGTCGAACCCGGACATCCAGCCCTGGCCCTATGACCCCGATCGAGCCGTTGCCCTGCTGGCCGAGGCCGGCTGGCGTGACCGCGACGGCGACGGGATGCTCGAGGACGAGGACGGCAACCCCTTCACCTTCGAGTTCACCTACGCCAAGGGCAACGAGGGCACCGCCAATATGGCCGGCTTCATGAAGTCCGAGTTCGCTCGGGTGGGCATCGACATGAAGGAGCGGCTCATCGACTGGTCGGTGCTGGTCGACATCCTCAATCGTCGCGACTTCGACGCCATCACCTTCGCCTGGTCGGCCTCGGCTCCCGAGAGCGACCCGTACCAAATCTGGCACTCGGACAACATCGATAACCAGGGCGATAACTTCATCCAGTGGGCCAGCGACGACGCCGACCGCCTCATCGACGAGGGCCGAAAGACCCTCGACTTCGACGAGCGGATGAAGATCTGGCACCAGTTGCACTCGGTCTATCACGAGGAGCAGCCCTACACCTTCATGAACGAGGCGCCCTGGCTGCGATTCGTCAAGAAGAAGGCCGGCAACGTCACGGAATACGCGTCGGGCCTGGAATACCAGGAGTTCTGGATGGGCCAGGGCAGCCAGCCCATGCAGAACTAGGCTCGCCTTCCCGCCGACGCCCCCGGACCTTCCGCCACCCGAGCACGCCCGCCTATGACCACGTACATCATCCGACGACTGCTGCTCATGGTTCCGACACTGATCGGCATGACGCTGCTCATCTTCATGCTGGTGGCCATGAGCCCCGGCGGTGTCGGCGCGGCGCTCCAGGTCTCCGGCGGCGGGCAGATGGACTCGGGTAGCGTCGCCCAGCAGCGCGCCTACCTCGAAGACCGCTACGGCCTGGATGCGCCGGTCCTGGTGCAATATGTGCGTTGGCTCGGGCGCGTCAGCCCGGTCAAGTTCGGCGCGCGAGACCAGTTCACGCCCGGCGGTGAGCGGTTCAGCGAGCCCAAAGAGATCGAAGACCCGCCCCTCTGGCAGTGGTTCGTCCAGGAACTGCCCCAGGCTCGGCCGGCCGACGCGGTCGTCGTGCCCGCCGAGGTCGACGCGCAGGCCCAGATCTACCGCCGGGCGGCGGGCGACTACGCCCAGGCGCGAGCCGGCTTCCTGGGCGCCCGGACCCGGTTCGAGATCGCCATGGGCGACATCGCCAAGGTGCTCGACCGTGCCGACGCCGTCAAGGACCGTGGGCAGATCAGGCCCGCCCCGGCCGAGCGCATCGGCAAGGCCGCCTTCGAGAACGCCGACGAGCAGCTGTGGCAGACCGCCGAGACCCGTGCCACCGAGATGATGACCGAATACGAGCGATTGCTCAACGCGACGGCGCGCTCGCAGGCGGTCTTCGACGCGAAGATGTTCCGCCAGGCCGGCGTGCCGATCATCCCCGGCACGGTTTCGGTGGCGGCGCCCGACCTGGGCATGAGCTTCGCGCGGTCCCGTCCCGTGTCGTCGCTCATCGCCGAGGCCTTGCCCGTCACGCTGCTGCTGAACCTGCTGGCCGTCCCGATCATCTACTTCGTGGCAATCCCTTCGGGCGTCATGGCGGCCAGCCGACAAGGCTCCTTGCTCGACGTCGGGCTGGGCGCGCTCTATGTCGCGCTCTGGTCCATCCCGGTCGTGTGGGCGGGTGTGCTGGCTGTGGGCTTCCTGGCCAGCAACGACTACCTGGGCGCTTTCCCAGTGACGGGCCTGCACTCTGCCGAGTCCGAGAAGATGTCAATGCTCCCGCAGACGGTTGGAGGCGAGTGGCAGCGCGGGTTCATCCTCGACACGCTCTGGCATCTTGTTCTTCCCGTGGGCTGTCTGGTCTACACAGGCTTTGCTATTCTCAGTAAGCAGACGCGCGCCGCGATGCTCGAGAACTTCAACGCCGACTACGTCCGCACGGCCAAGGCCAAGGGCGTGTCGCGCAAGGACGTGGTCTTCCGCCACGTGTTCCGCAACAGCCTGCTGCCGATCATCACCATGTTCGTCTCGATCTTCCCGGCCATGCTGGGCGGGTCGGTGGTCATCGAGGCCATCTTCAGCGTCCCGGGCATGGGCAGCCTGATCGTCGATGCGATCAATCTGCGCGATCGCGAGTTGCTGCTGGCCAATGCCCTGATCGTCGGGCTCGTGAACATGCTCGCCCTGCTGCTGGCCGACGTCCTTTACGCCCTGGCCGACCCACGGATCTCCTACGACTGATGAAGAACGAACCGACCACATCGAGCGACGTCGGCGGCGTGCCGGGCCCAATGGACGACCCGGGCAAGGAGATGCGCTCCCCCGACGAGATCTCGTCGGCCGACGAGCTAACGGCCGTCACCGGCGTGCACCTGATGCAGGGCATCGGCCATCGCCCGGCCGAGGGCTTCTGGACCGAGGCCTGGAAGCAGGTGTTCAAGCGTCCCGGTGCCGTGCTTGGCATCGTCTGGGTCGGCATGGTGGCCTTCTTTGCGGTGTTCGCGCCGCTGGTGGCCAACGGGCACCCCATCCTGATGGTCGCCGAGCCCGACGTGAGCCCGATGGGCAAGCTGCTCGGCGGGCTGGGCGGCGCCATCGGTTCGTTCGAGGGCGCTCTGCTCATCCTGTCCACGCTTGTCTGGTCGGCGGCATGGGTCTTCGCGCCCCAACGCCTGCACCCAGCGGCGCGCGCGGGATTGGCGATCGTGCCCACTGTTGTGTTCCTACTGGCCGTGTACGCCCGGTTCTATGTCGGGCAGGTCGTCCCCGAAGAAGAAGGCGCACCGTTCAACAGTTTCGCCCACTTCCTGCTGGGTAAGCCCGAAGACGGCGTGCAGACCAGCTTTGGCTTCCAGATCATCTTCAACCTCGCCGTGGCCATCGGTTTGGTGTGGGCCGCCAGCACGTTCGAGCTCTCGCGCCGGTTGCGCATGCTCACCACGCCGCTCATCTGGATCATCGCCATCGGCTCGCTCATCGGCCTGGCTGCGGGCGTTGATAGCGAGGCCCCGGTCACCTCGCCCATGCTGCGGTTCCTCACGGTTGTCGACCTCGCCCTGCTCATCGGGGCGGTGGGAGCCATGGTGCTGCTCATCCCCAAGTGGAACGGCGTGCAGGGCACTCGAGGCTTGCGAGCCAAGGTGCTGCTCACCGTGTCACTCCAGGCGGGGTTGACGCTGCTGGTGCACTCGATCGTCAGCGGCGCCGCATCCGAGCGTGATGCAGCTCCGTGGTTGCGTGCGTTCGAGCTCAAGCCCTACTTCGAATTCATCGCCGCTCTGGGCATCGCCTCGGTGGTTGCTCTGCTGTTCCTCGTGGTCCATCCGCTCAACAAGCTCACCCAACGCGCCGGTGTGACCGCGCTTGTCGGCGTGGTGATGTTCGCCCTCATGGCGGTGCGGTGGTCGACGCCGTTGCCCGACTTCCGCTACGTCGCGCAGGAGGCTCGCGGCCAGGCCAGCGCGATGTACACCATCATCCCGTGGTCGCCCCAGCAGGGCGGCACCGCGGTCGACCTTCTCGACCCGGGCAGCAACGTTTATTCGCAGGTGCTTAAGGGCCTGGAAGACGTCGACTTGAGCGACCGTTCCCGCGAGACCGGCGTGGAGGTGGAGGACATGCCCCTCGACGACGAGGTACTGGCCGCCATCCGTGCCAACCTTCGGTTCGCGTCCGACTCGCTGCCCAGCAACCCCCAAGAAGCATTCGCCGCGGTCGAGGAAGCCGCCGCCGCCAACCCCGAGATGACCGTGGCCGACGCCATGAAACTGCTCGAGGCGCGCCCCGGCCCGGCCTACGTGCTGGGTACCGACTCCAAGGGCCAGGACCTGCTCAGCCAGCTCCTGCACGCCTGCCGACTGTCGATCTCCATCGGCCTGGTGAGCACCGCCATCGCCGTGGTCATCGGTGTGACGGTCGGGGCGCTGATGGGCTACTTCGGCGGCTGGGTCGACATGCTGCTCTACCGCGTGGTGGAGATCTTCATGGCCATCCCGCTGCTGTTCCTGCTGATCGTCGCGGCAGCCGTGCTTCCGCGCAATACATATGTGATGATGGCCATCATCGGATGCGTCACTTGGACGGGCAGTGCCCGCTTCATCCGCGCCGAGTTCTACAAGCTTCGGGGGCAGGACTTCGTGCAGTCGGCCAGGGCGGTGGGCCTGCCGTTGAGGAGCGTGCTGTTCAAGCACATGCTGCCCAACGGCGTGACGCCCGTGCTTGTCGACGCCTCGTTCGCCATTGCCGCGGCGATTTTGGCCGAAGCCGTGCTGAGCTACCTGGGCCTTGGGCCCGCCGGCCAGGCCAGCTGGGGCCAGTTGTTGAGTGACGCCAACAACCAGGTGGGCAAGTTCTTGTGGTGGCTGGCGATCTTCCCGGGCTTTGCCATCTTCCTGACCGTGCTGAGCTACAACCTCATCGGCGAGGCATTGCGCGACGCCATCGACCCCAAGCTCAAGAAGGCCCGCGTGTGACCCCGCCCGCACCCGCTTTGCAGACGACCGAGCCCGACGATCAGGGAGTCCCGACTTGACCGACGCGACCACATCCAAGAGCACGAAGGCCGGCGACATCGACGCCAACGCCAAGCCACTCGTGCAGGTGCGAGACCTGGCGGTTTCCTTCGACAACGGCACCGGCCCGCGCATCCAGGCCGTCGACGGCGTGCGCATGACCATCTACCCGCGCCAGACCCTGGCGGTCGTGGGCGAGAGCGGCTGCGGCAAGAGTGTGACGGCCATGAGCTCCATGCAGCTCGTTCCGCGCCCGCCCGGACGGTTCGACCGCGGGCAGATCCTCTTCCGCACCGAGGACGGCAACACCATCGACCTTCTGCGCCTGAGCGAGAAGGAGATGCGCGACATCCGCGGCAACGACATCGCCATGATCTTCCAGGAGCCCATGACGAGCCTCAACCCGGTGTACACCGTGGGCGACCAGATCATGGAAGCCATCCTGCTGCACCAGAGCGTGAGCGCCTCGAAAGCCCGCGACATCGCGCTCGAGGCCATGCGCTCGGTGGGCATCCCCGACGTCGAGAAGCGCATCAAGGCCTACCCCCACCAGTTCAGCGGTGGCATGCGCCAGCGCGTGATGATCGCCATGGCCCTCGCCTGCCGCCCGCGCCTGCTGCTGGCCGACGAGCCCACCACCGCGCTCGACGTGACCATCCAGGCCCAGATCCTGGAGCTGCTCGGCTCGCTGAAGGACGAGATGGACATGGCCGTCATGCTCATCACCCACGATCTGGGCGTGGTGGCCGAGAACGCCGACGTCGTGTGCGTCATGTACGCCGGCCGCGTGGTCGAGTATGGCACGGTGTTCAGCGTTTTCGACAAGCCCATGCACCCCTACACGCGTGGGCTGCTGGCGAGCATCCCCAAGATCGGCAAGCGGCTGGATCGCCTGGTGACCATCAAGGAGGTCGTCGAGGATGAGGCCCAGTTCAAGAAGCTGCCCGGCGCCGACCAGGGCGTGCGCCCGTGGTGGCCCTGGCACAAGCCGCCGGCCGACCTGGCCGCCAAGGACGAGCCCGCGGGCGACTACTACCTGCAAGAGGTCGAAACCGGCCACTGGGTGGGCGTGTGGCGCACCAAGGCCGTGAGCGACCACGAGAGCCGCCCGCCCGACCTGAACTATCGCGCCAAGCGCGAGGCCCCCGCGGCTGTCTGACGCCGCGACCAAACCGCACAAGCGAGGCGCCATGCCCGCCGTCATGATCCTGGCCGACGAAGACTTCGCCTCGCGCGAGCGCGACATGCTCGCCAGGCTCGAAGTGGGCCTGGTGACCGACGGCGTGCGCGTGCTCCATGCCGTTCCCAACACCCTGCCCGAACTGCTCGACGGCCGCGTGTTCTCGCAAGCCATCGGCTATGTTCCCAGCGGCCCGCTGCCGCCCCTGTCGATCCGCGCGAGGGATCTGGCCCAGAGCGCGCTCAAGGCCGGCCCGGGCGAGGGCATCGCGCTCGTCCACGTCTTCGGCGAGCACGCCTGGAGCCTGGGCTTCGAGGTCGCCGGAATGCTGGGCGCCGGGCTGGTGCTGGAGGTCTTCAACGCGCACCTGGCCGACGCCCTGGGCGGGGCCCACCTCGACAGCGTCGACGACAAGGTCATCGCCAGCGTGCCCGGTGCGGGGCTCGAGCGTCGCTGCCTGCGCAAGCTCGACAGCCGCCACCTTCGCCTGGTGCGCTGGGGGGTGCACGCCGAAGACGCGAGGCCCGCCGACAAGCCCATGGCCGGCGGCGACCGCCCGGCCGTCCTGATCGCGGGCACGGGGCAGGATCGCGCGAACTGGGCGCACGCGCTCGAGGCCCTGTCGCGTGTCCGGCTCGATGGCGACGAGCCGCCGCTGATCTTCGCCGACGCCGATGCCGCCCACCATGCCCACTTGCGCACGGTCGTCGAACGGCTCGCGCTGGCCGAGCACGTGAGCTTCGTGCCCACCGTCGAGGCCCGGCGCGACCCGGTCCTGCGGGTCGACGCGCTCCTTTTGCCCGACGCACTCCGCGAGCATCGCAGCATCGTGCTCGACGCCCACGCCCACGGCGTCCTGGTTGCCGCCGTCACCGATCCGGTCATCGACGAACTCAGCAGCGACTACGGCGTGACCCAACTCGATCCGGGAGACCCCGATCGCTGGACCGAGGAACTCCGCCGCGTCTTCGAAGACAAGCGACTGGCCGATGAGCGGCGGTCGGCGGGCTTCTCCGCCATCGAGCGATTTCATGCTGGCAACGCCCACGTGGCCGCCGTGCAGACCCTGTACGAGGGCATGCTGGCGGGCAAGTCCGGATAAATCAGGCCCTGACGATCGCCCGGGCGGGTACTTGAGAGAATTTGTGTCGATTGCGCATAAAGCCTTGCAACAGGTCGGTTTATGCGGTTGAATAGTCCCGTGCAGGGAGATCGACCTTGCCGCCCGGAGGGTGGCAAAGACGGAGAGTCAAAGACATGAAGAACACGATTGCTATCGCATTGATGGCCCTCGGCGCGGCGGCTCCTGCCGCCTTGGCCCAAGGGCTCCACCCCGTGAGCGACGTTCGCACCGTCCAGGCCGCCACGGCCGGCGACGATGCCGAGCAACCGACCCACATCGTCGTGGAGGTGCCCACGCTCGACCGCCTGAACCCGTTCCAGCGCTTCATGATCGACCCCAACGAGCGTCAGAACGACCCGGCCCGATTCGAGATCCGTGTCGACGGCACCATCCGCAACTACAGCCGCGTCACCAACGGGTTCGTCCGCGGGCAGCGGTATGTGGCCGACCGGCTCGAAGAGGCTCGCCTGGCCTGGCTGCGTGAGAACGCGGCCGTGACCTCGCACGCCGGCGAGCGTGCCGAAGGTGAGCGCACCGCCATCACGCCGCGCGCGACCATCCGCATGCCCGAGGGTGCCAGCGGCGGGGGCGGCTTCCGCGTGCAGGCCCCGCAGCGGGCCGATCGGTCCCAACTGGTCGCCGCCCTGGAGCGGATGAAGGCCCACGAGGCCAGCGTCCGTGCCTCGGCCTCGGCAGAAACCGAGGTGGCCCAGGACCAGCCCGAAGACCAGACCGAGAGCCAGACCGACGAGAAGGCCGATACGACCGTTGCGTCGGCCGACTGACCGAATCCGAGCGGTTCCGCTCGCGTAGGAATCCCGAGAAGCGTTCTCCTTCTTTGCCTGGGGGGCCTCGCCGCAAGGTGGGGCCCTCTCTTTTGGGTGCGATAATCCCCCGTGACGCGCCCGCTCTTCGACCCATCCAAGATGGCCGCCAAGCCGCGCGAGCCCGAGGCGCCGGGGCCGGCGAGGGCCGCCGACGCACCGATGCGCGTGCGCGAGCTGGCGGCACTGGTCGACGGGGCCATCCGCCGCGGCGTGGCGAGCCCGCTGCGCGTGGTGGGCGAGGTCAGCGGCCTGCGCGAGCGCACGCACCTGTACTTCGACCTCAAGGACGGCGAGGCGGTCATCGCCTGCGTGCTGTTTGCCAACGTCGTGCGCAAGCACCGGGTGGTGCTGCGCGACGGACTCGAGGTCGTCGTCACGGGGTCGCTTGAGTTCTACGCCAAGGCGGGCAAGCTCTCGCTCATCGGCACCAACGCCCAGCCCGTCGGGGCCGGCGCGCTCGACTTGGCGTTCAAGCAGCTCTGCGAGGAATTGCGCGGCCTGGGCTGGTTCGACGAGGTCCGTAAGCGGCCGCTGCCGACGTTCCCCAGGCGTGTGGCGGTCATCACGAGCCGCAGCTCGGCGGCGTTGCAGGACGTGCTGGACACCATGCGGCGGCGTTGCCCGGCCGTGGAGATTGCGTTGGTCGACGCCCGCGTGCAGGGCGAGTCGGCCGCCGCCGAGTTGCGCGCCAAGTTGATCGTGTTGTCGCGAAATCACAGGGCCATGGGCATCGATGCGGTCATCATCACCCGCGGCGGCGGGTCGGCCGAGGACTTGTGGGCGTTCAACGACCGGGCGCTGGCCGAGGCGATCCTGAAGTGCCCCGTGCCCGTCGTCGCCGCCATCGGGCACGAGACCGACACGACCATTGCCGAACTCGTCGCCGACGTGCGGGCCGCCACGCCCACGCAGGCGGCGATGCGATTGACCCCCGACGGCGACAAGCTGCTCGAACAGGTCGACATCGCCCATGCGCGCCTGCGTGGCGCGTTGCTGAGGCGGACCGCCGATGCGAGGCGCGCGATCGAAGCCTTGTCGCGTCGGCGACCGCTGGCCAACCCGCTGAGCATCACCGCCGACGCGCGCGCACGGGCGGATCGCGCCGCCGATCGGCTGGCTGATCGGACGCGGGCAAAGCTCCATTACGCCACGCTGCGGCTCGAGCGCCTGAGCGCCAGGCTCGACGCCCACAAGCCTGCGGCGGAGTTGGCCCGCCGCGCGCAGCGGTTGGATCACATGGCCGACCGGCTGGAGCGAGCCGTGGCGCAGAGGCTGGAGAGCGAGCAGCGGAAGCTGGATTCCAGCGAGCGGCAACTCCGGGCGGTGGGGCCGCAGGGCGTGCTGGCTCGGGGGTATTCCTATACCACGCTGGCCGATGGTCGGCTCGTGCGGTCGGCTTCGGCGGTGTCGCCCGGGGATGAACTGGTCACCACGCTGGCCGAGGGACGGGTACGCTCGACCGTTGCCGGTGCGCCGCCAAAGAAGCAGCCCGCAGCGCTCAAGCGGGCACCCAAGGACGACCCCGCGCCGCAGATGGACCTGTTCGGCGAACCGACTCCCGATTCGAAAGGTTGATGCTCATGGCCGAGAAGAAACCCAAACAAGAGACGCCCGAGCCGACCTTCGAGGAGGCCCTGGCCGAGGTCGAGGCCATCATCGAGCGCATCGAGACCGGCCAGAGCGGGCTGGAGCGATCCATCGGCGAGTACGAGAAGGGCGTGCGGCTCCTGGCCCGCTGTCGCGGGATGCTCAAGGACGCCGAGCAGCGCATCGAGGACGTGACGGGCAAACTCGAAGCGGAAGCCCGGGCAGCCCCATCGAACAAGAAGGGCGATTGATCAGACGGCCCGATATCGCCGATAGCCCCCCGGGAGCCAGAGCCGCGTGCACGACCTCGTCATCATCCTTCCCAGGGTCGCCACCCTGTTGTTCGTGTTCGCCTTCGGGGCGTGCGTGGGCTCGCTCATCAATGTGCTGGCGTACCGCCTGCCGCGGGGCATCGGCGTGGTCACGCCGCCCTCGCGCTGCCCGGTGTGCTCCACGAAGCTCCGCTGGAAGGACAACATCCCGATCTTCGGCTGGCTGTTCCTGCGCGGCAGGTGCCGGTATTGCAAGACGCCGATCTCGCCCGAGTACCCGCTGGTCGAGTTGTTCGCCGCCAGCCTGTTCGCGACGTTCTTCATCGCGTGGTACCTCATCCCCGCGTACTCGGGCACGAGCTCGGGCTTCGATGTCCTGGGCCTGAACCTGGCTACGCTGGCGCCAGACTGGGCCGACGTCGATCGCTTCAACGGCGTGCCGAAGCACTCGGCCCCCATGTTCGCCATCGTGCTGCTGTTGCTTGGGTCGCTGCTGGCGATGACGCTGACCGATCTGAAGACCACAATGATCCCGCTGGTGCTGCCGTGGTTCGCCACGCTGGCCGGCGTGCTCATCCACACGGGGTACGGCGTGTTCCTCAGCGTGAAAGGGTTGGAGTACCCAATGCCGGGCGGCGAGATGTCGTGGCGCTGGCCCATCCCGACGTATGGCTGGGCGAGCGTGGGCATCGGTGTCGGCGGCATCGTCGGTCTGGGCATCTCGCTGGTGCTGGTGAAGCTCAAGCTCATCGGCCGCAGCTTCGCCGACGCGATGGAGTGGGAAGAGGCACACCGCAAGGAGAAGGGCCTGCCCCCGCTGCCCACGCTCGAGGAACTCGACGCGTCGGACACCGGCCAGTGGCGACCCCAGACCGGCTGGCTTCGCGGGCCGGCGGTCATCGTGGCCACCGTGATCCTGTGCGCCATCGCCGGGGCGATCATCGCCCGTGTCGTGGGTTCCCCGCCGGGCATCGGCCTGATCATCGGCGCTGCTGTCGGGCCGATCGTCGCGGGCTTCCCGTTGCGGCTGTTCGTGCCCGCGTCCAAGACGGATGCCACCGAGGAGGTCGTCGGCGAGGGCGGGCCGGTGGCGAAGTCCGCCAGCACCAAAGCGGAAGACCCCAGCGACGCGGAAGTCTGGATCGCCTATCCCCACGCCCGGCGAGAGATGGTCAAGGAGATGGCCTTCCTCGCGCCGCCGGTCGTGCTGGCCATCGTGGGCTTCATGCTGTCCGGCTCGATCGAGACCATGTGCCCCGTCTGGCTCGACGCCCTGGGCGGCTCGCTGCTGGGCTACCTCGTCGGCGGCGGCGTGGTGTGGGCCGTCAGGCTCTTTGGAAGCCTCGGCTTCGGCAAGGAGGCCATGGGCCTGGGCGATGTCCACCTGATGGCCGCTGTCGGCGCATGCGTGGGCTGGATCGACTCGGTACTGGCCTTCTTCGTGGCCGCGTTCGTGGGTATATTGCTCACCTTCTACAGCCTCTCGCTCAGCCGCGGCGTGGGCCGGGCGATGCCCTATGGCCCCTCGCTGGCGATCGCGACGGTGCTGGTGCTGCTGGCCAAGCCGGCGGTGGAACTGGGGCTGGGGCGGATCGTGGGGCAGGTGGTGAACCTGCCGTAAGCACAGTTCACGACTGTTGTTTGCTGGCGGTTGCCGGTTTTTGGCCGCATTCTCAGACTTTTGGGCCTTCACGCCGATAAGGTGTGGATTGCCGGTGGTCGCCCACGGAGGGCGCGTCGCCGGTCGCTTCCGGAATATCGCATCGGCGTTGGAGGATCCAAGGCATGCCCATGTGCGTCTCGCTTTCCAAACTGATCTCTCGTGTGGTCCCGATGGCCTTGCTCCTGGGCGTGGCTTTGACCACCGTCGGCTGTGCCAGCAACGGCCCGCGTCCCGACGACCCGCTCGTGCTGGAGAACCAGGAGCTCCGGCGCCTGAACGAGAACCTCCAGATCGCTTTGGACGACGCCGAGGCTCGCTATCGGGCGCTCGACGAGCAGAACCGGCAGTTGGCCGGCCAGCTTGCTTCTCAGCCCGAGCCTCTGGGCGACACCGGCTTCGAGGGGCTAGGCGCGGGCGTCAGCCGCCGGCCGGGCGAGGTCGTGGTCGATATCGCGGGCGAGGTGCTGTTCGACTCGGGCTCGGTGACGATCAAGTCTGGGGCCCGCAGCGTGCTCGACGGCGTGGTGCGCGTGATCCAGCAGCGGTACCCGGGTGCCGAGATCCGCGTGGCGGGGTACACCGACAACGACCCCATCAAGAAGAGCGACTGGAAGACCAACGAACGCCTGAGCGCCGAGCGCGCCATGGCCGTCGAGAGCTACCTGGTCTCCAAGGGCATCAACAACAACAACGTGCACTCGGCCGCGTACGGTCCGGCCAAGCCCAAGAGCAGCAAGCGTGAGAGCCGCCGCGTCGAGATCATCGTTCTCGAGTAGCCACTGAACTTCAGGACGAAGAAACCAGCCCCTCCGGCGACATCGACGGAGGGGCTGGTGTTGTTTTCGGAGTCTGTGGATCGCGATCAGGCGTGCGAGATCTTGTCGGCGTTGCAGTCCTTGAAGGCCTGCTTGGCGATGGTCTTGTGGTCCGAATCGTCGCAATGGACGCCCACGAGCACCGAGCCCTTCTTGACGGCGTCTTCGTAGTGCTTGATCTCGTGCTCGGGGATGGCCGCGCCGATGGCGCCGCCGATCACGCCGCCCGTGGCCGCACCGGCGCCCGCGCCCGCGAGCGCTGCGACGATGGGACCAGCGACGAGCAACCCCGTGCCGCCCGTGGCGATTGCGCCGACGGCGGTCAGGCCGGCGACCAAGGCGGTGATCGCTCCGCCCGCGCCGGCGCCGATGGCGACGCCCTCGGGCAGCTTCGAGTGCGAGTCGACGGCGAAGGCTTCCTTCTTGAAGTTCTCGCCGGCCATGATGCTGATCTCGTGCTCGGGGATGCCCCGGGCCTCGAGGGTGTGGACGGCGGCTGCGGCTTCGGCGGGCGTATCGAACAGGCCGGTAACGACGGTATCCATGGTGATGCTCCTTGCTTTTGCACTCGCCAAGTCGCGCTGGAGCACGCTGGTAGAGTGGTGTATCACATCAGAATACCTGGAGATTCTGCGATTCCGGTGAAACGGGCGTGAATCCGCGTTCAATCTGCCGGCGTCGCGCAATCGCTCCACGATGCGGCGGACAGCACGAGTTCGCGGAGTGCTGGTTCGCCCGTACGCAGTTGCAGTTCAAGCCGCGGGCGCGCGATGGGGCAAGGCCACGATTCGGGTTCCACGCGCGAGAGCTTGGTCCAGTCCTTTTCGGTCACGAGCAGCACGTCCAGGCCCTCTGCCGCGCGGCGGAGACGATCGATGGTGGTGGGGGCGTAGGAGTCGTGATCGCGCAGCACGACGGTGCTTGCGGGCGGGCCGAAGGCCGCGGTGGCCTGGGCGATGAACGCCTCGGGCTTGCCGATGGCGCAGGCGAGGGCGTACGTTCGATCCTTGAGCCAATCGATAGGCTCGGTGCGATCGCCGACCTGCAACGCGCTCCAGGCGTGGGCGGCATCCGCGATGACCATATGCGGGAAATCGCGGCGGAGCTCGAAGCCGATCCGAGACAGTTCCGCCGGTGCGGCCCGGTCGGCGTGCGTCAGCACCACCGCGTGGGCGCGCGCCAGGCTTGCAATCGGCTCGCGCAACCAGCCCGCCGGCAACAGGCGTTGCCTGAATGGATCCTGCGTCGCGTCGATGAGCACGATGTCGAGCTGGCGCGCCAGCTTGCGGTGCTGGAAGCCGTCGTCGAGCATGACCACGTCGACGGCTTCGCCCTCGGGCGTCGCGAACAACTCCAGCAGTTGCTGCACTCGGTTCGGGCCAATAGCCAGGGGCACGTCGGGCAGCGCGGCGCGATGGAGTTCGGCCTCGTCGCTCAGGCCGTTCTTTGAGGCGTAGCCACGCAGCGCGATCGCGGGGTGATGGCCGGCGTCGAGCAGCCAGCGGCATACCATCTGCACGGCGGGCGTCTTGCCCGTGCCGCCGACGCTCAGGTTGCCCACGCAGATGACCGGGCGGTCGAGGGTGACGCTCAGGCCGCTGAATCGGAACGGCTTGCCCTTCCGGCTCGCGTCGAACGCGGCGTTGCGGTCGCGCACGATGCGGCCGTAGAGACGCTCGGCCAGGGGCGCGAGGGGGCGCAGGACGGCGGGCATCGGCCCGCGATCACGAGCCATCGCTGTCCTTCCGATCGGCGAGCAATTGCTGGCGGAGCTGCGCGCCCATGGTCCGGCTGAGCCGCTGCCGCTGGATGCGCGCGATACGCAGGTTGTTGACCATGTCGACGAACGCCATCAGGATCGTAAAGCACACGAGCGCCATCGCGACCACCCAGATGAGCACGAACTGCCTCGGCTGGGATCGCGACACCACCGAGAACGCGACGACGAGTACCGGAACCGTGATGAGGATCAGCCATCCGTTGGCCGTGCGGATGCGCCGCCGGCTCTCGGGCATGTCGGCGCCGCGCATGGCGAGCAGGTGGGCGGCGACCGTGACAAGCGTGATCATCGCCAGCGGCGCCGAGACCCAGATTGGGACAAGCCCATTCATGGGTGCGCCCCCCATTGGGCGGTGAGCGCGAGCCACTCGGGCAGGCGTTGTGTTGGCAGGCCGACGACGGTGCCGGGGTCGCCCTGCACGGTGATGGGCCAGCCGTCGGCCAGACGCTCGGTAAGGTTGTACCCGCCGGCCTTGCCGCGCCAGCCGCCGGTCATCAGGTAGCGGTCGATGGCATCCTCGGAGAGGTTGCCGAAGGAAACCAACGCGGCGTCGGCCAGCAGCAGGCGATGGTCGCGTGGTTGCTTCGGATCAACGAGCGCCACGCCCGTGACGACGCGTTGGGTCTGGCCGACCATCGAGCGAAGGGTCGCGCGGGCCTCGGCCTCGCTCTCGGGCTTGCCGATGATCCGGCCGTCGAGTTCGCAGGCGGTGTCGGCACCCATGACGATCCCGGTTGTGCAGGCAGGCAGCACCTCGATGGCGGCGAAGGCCTTGAGGTAGGCCATCGCGACGGTCCATGTGAGGGCCGTCGCGCCGGGCGGTGGGGTGAGCTGGCCGTCGTCGACGCCGGCGGGCGCCACGGTGAAGGTGGCGCCCAGGTCGGTCAGGACCTCCCGTCTTCGCGGGCTCCCGCTGGCCAGCAGCAGGCGCACCGGGGGCCATCCTGACGCCGGGGCATCGGCCGCTATCCTGCCTCCATGCGAGCTCACCTGGTCCAACTGGACATCGTATGGGAGGACCGCGAGGCCAACTTCGCCAGCGTCGGTCGGCTGCTGGACGGCGTCGACGTGCGGCCGGGCGACATGGTGGTGCTGCCGGAGATGTTTGATAGCGGGTTCTCCCTGAACACCGAGACCACCGCCGACGATGGCACCACCCAGGCCTGGCTGGCGAGGCTGGCCGACGACCTGGGAGCAGTGGTGATGGGCGGCCGGACCGTCGGTGGCTGCGTGAATGGCGGGTGCGGCAAGGCGACCAACCACGCCACGGTGTTCGCTCCGGGCGTCGATGGCGGCGAGCCCCGGCTGCTGTGCGACTACGCCAAGATCCACCCCTTCACCTATGGCCGCGAGGGCGAGAAGTTCGTCGGCGGCCGGCACGTCGAGACCTTCCGCTGGGAGGCCGGCGGCGAGGCGCTCACCGTCTGCCCGACCATCTGCTACGACGTTCGCTTCCCCGAGCTCTACCGCATCGGACTCCAGAAGGGTGCCGAGGTGTTCACCTGCATCGCCAACTTCCCCGCCGCCCGGCAGGGCCACTGGCGGACGCTGGCCATCGCTCGGGCCATCGAGAACCAGGCCTTCATGCTGGCCGTCAACCGCCGCGGCAACGACCCTTACCTGGCCTACGCCGGCGGCACCATCGCCGTTGACGCCAAGGGCGAGGTCATCGGCGAGCTCGGCGATGAGGAGGCCGTGCTGACGGTGGAACTCGACGTGGCGGCGTTCCGGGCGTGGCGCGACGAGTTTCCGGCTTGGAAGGATGGGCGTTTGATCGGCACCGCTCGTGATTAATCCTTCGGCCTCACCACATGCGGCGTGTTCGCCGACCTCGTGATGAGCGCAACCTCGCTTGGCAGGTCGTGGGCGATGCGGGTTGTGACGTCGCCCTCGATCTTGCGAGCCAACAGAGGGCGGCGGCTCTCGCCCATGATGAGCGTGTCGCAGCCGTAGGTGACGGTGTAGTCGAGGATCTCGCTGACCACGTCGTTGCTGGTGACATACACGGGGACGCAGGGCACGCTGTGCTCGCGGGCGAGCAGGATGGTGGTTCCAAGGGCTTCCTGCGCTTCGTGGTCTTCTTCGATCTGTGGCAGGCGCTGGGGGCCCATGTCGGCCACGCGGAACGTGCGCACGAAGATGACGAACAGCACGGCGCCGCGGCTTCGCGCCAGGTCGACGGCGAATTCGGACTGGTACCGACCGCGGGCGGCCAGCATGATGCGAGGCTTGCTCGAGTCGAGCGCGATGGGATCTCGCCTGACTTCGGCCAGCCAGCCGGAGGAAGGCGCTTCGAGTGGCTTGGGCTCGCGGCTGCGCTTGGCCTGCACGACGGCGCGCATGGTGAGCACGATGGCCACCAGCCCGCCGCTGAAGGCCAGGCTCTCGGGCTGGGTGATGGCGATGGTGACCGTGACGGCCAGCAGGATGCCGCCGAAAATCCACATAAAGATGCGCACAATGCGGGGCACATCGATCTTGCGGTTGATGGCGCCGCACAGCACGTTGGTGCTGATGGCGCCGCACACGCCCAGCACGTAGAGCTTGGCCAGCACCTGCACGTCCTGCTCGACCAGGATGACCGCGGTGGGGATGACCACCGCCACGATGAGCCCGACCCACGGCACGCCGGGGTAGTTGAGTTTGGTCAGCGCGCGCGGGAGCTCTCGGTCCTGGGCCATCGCGAACATCACGCTGACCATGGCCATGACGGCGGTATTGGCGGCACTCAACAAGAGCAGCCCAAACGTCACTCCCGCGACCTTGCCCAGAATGAACGAGGCGGTGTCGTTGCCCGTGATGCGCTGGCCGCTTTCTATGGCGATGCGCTTCATGGCCGTGTCGCGGTACTCGATGACGGCCTCGAGTTGGTCGGCCTCTTCCTGCGTGAACTCGCCCGTCTCGACGGCCTGCACGACCTGCCGGTGGGTCATGGCGAGCTTGTCGCCGTAGGTGAGTTCGTCAGGCTGGTGGGTGTTGATCGTGCTGCTCATACCCGCCAGCGCGATGCCGAAGACCATGTTTAGCACCACCACCTCGAGGCTCACGGGCCAGATGGTGCGGCGTGCCGTCTTGCCGATGGGCTTCTTCATGATGCCCGTCATGTTGGCGACCGCTTCGAGGCCGGCGAGTGCCAGGCAGATCTTGGCGAAGCTGACCCAGGCATCGAACGGGCCGACCTGCGTGAAGTAGTCGAGGCTGATGGTGCTCAGGCCGTCGAGGAACAACGGCACGGCCAGGATCGCGAGGATGGCCGACACCACCATCGCAATCATGGCGATGACGAGCGCGAACTGGCCCGAGCGTTTCGAGCCCAGCCAGTTAATGGCGCCGATGAACACCAGCGTGCCCACGGAAAGCGGCAGTGTGAGGTATCGTGGCACGCCGAAGTAGTGGAACGCCTCGATGACGCTGATGGCCGCCGTCATGATGTACCCGCTCATGAGCAGCGTGGCGCCGATGACGCTGAGCACGGGCTTGACGTCGCGAGCGGCGGAATACACGCCGCCGCCGTCGGGATAGCACCGGCAGACGTGGGTGTAGATCCAGCTCACCGCCAGCATGAGCACGCCGATAGCGGCCAGGTAGACCACGCTGGCGTGGCCCGTGTAGAGGAAGGCCAGCCCCAGCACGTAGAGGCGGCTGGTGCCCCAGTCTCCGTAGAGAAGCGGGCCGGCGTGGATGGCCCCGAGGTCGCGGGGGCGGGATTTACCAATGACCATGGGCAGACCTTCTGAAGGCCCCGGTTCGGCGGCGATGGGGCCGCACTGGGGAATCGCAACGGTAGCGGCCTTATCGGCCCGGATTTGGCGTGGCCGATGCGGGGAAATGCCGAACCGGGCGCGAACTTTTGGTGAAAGGGTGCGAATCGGATGCCCGGTGGGAGCCGATCTGCGTCCGGGTCGCCAAGCCGGCTGGGCCGGTGGTCGCCGGGCGTCGATAACCCCTGCGGAAGGCCGTGCGGGCCAACCCCACGGCCTTTCGCATGATTTGTCCGTGGGCGGCTGGGTCGCTATGTTCCCCTCCCTTTGAAGGGGGCGATTCCGAGGGCCGTTGCGGCTCGGGCCCATCCCGAGCGGCCCGAATCAACCGCGGAGACAGGTGCACGACGATGTCCGAACCGAGCCCAACACCAGCACGCAACCCCTCCGAAGCCTCGGCTTCGGGTACGGGCCGGTTGTCTGGCACGGGCGCGCTGTCGGGCAGCCGGACCGCCGCCATGCAGGCGATGGAGAACTCGGGCATCACGCCGCTGAGCAACGTCTCGACCCCCGAAGACCTGGACGCCGCGATGGCCGAGGTCGCCAAGGGCGGGTCGAACGTCGATACGGCGTTGGGGCGTCTGGTCGTTGACTACGGGTTGGCGACGCGCGAAGAGGTCGACCTGTGCAAGGACCGCCTGCGTGAAGCGGGCGCCGCCGCGGGCGAGGAAGCCGGCCAGCGCTCGCTCGCGGTCGAGTTGGTCGACCAGGACTTCGTCACCAAGCGGCAGATCGCGCGTCTGAAGGCCATCCTCGACGCCGAGCGCAGCGGGCAGAAGATCCCCGGCTATCGCCTGCTGGGCAAGCTGGGCGCGGGCGCGATGGCCACGGTGTACAAGGCGCGCCAGCTCAATCTCGACCGGCTGGTGGCCATCAAAGTGCTGCCGCGAAAATTCAGCCAGAATCCGCAGTTTATCGAGCGTTTTTACGCCGAGGGCCGGGCGGCCGCGCAGCTCAACCACCCGCACATCGTGCAGGCCTACGACGTGGGCAAGGCGGGCGAATACCACTACTTCGTGATGGAGTATGTGGATGGCCGCACCGTGTATGATGACATCGTCAAGCACAAGCGGTTCGAGGAAGCCGAGGCCATTGAGCTCGTGCGTCAGGTGGCGCTGGCGCTCGGGCACGCGCACGAGCGCGGCATCATCCACCGCGACGTGAAGCCCAAGAACATCATGATCACCAAGGAGGGCGTGGTGAAGCTGGCCGACATGGGCCTGGCCCGCGCCGTCAGCGATAAGGAAGCCGCCGAGGCCGAGGCTGGCAAGGCTTTCGGCACGCCCTTCTACATCAGCCCCGAGCAGATCCGCGGCGAGACCAACGTGGGGCCCGAGGCCGACATCTACTCGCTGGGCGTCACGCTGTACCACATGGTGACCGGTGTCGTGCCCTTCGACGGCAAGAACCCCACCAGCGTGATGCACAAGCACCTGAAGGCGGACGCGGTGCCTCCCGACCAGGCCAACCCCAAGCTGAGCGGCGGCATCAGCGAGATCATCGAGATGATGCTCGCCAAGAAGCGCGAGCAACGGTACCGCTCGGTGAAGGATCTGCTCAACGACCTCGACGCCGTCAAGGCGGGCAAGGCCCCGCCCCTGGCCCACCGGGGCCTGAACGAGGCCGATCTGGCGTCATTGAGCCACCTCGAGACCGCCAGCGTGGCCGCCCCGGCCGAGATGCAGCCCCCCCAGCCGGCCACGGGCGGCGATTTCCGCACGCCGCTGCTGATCGCCCTGGGCGTGCTGCTTGCCATCAGCTTCGTATTCAATCTCATCCAACTCGCGTGACAGTGCCCGACGTTTGGGCAGATATACGCACTATCGGAATATGCAATTCCTTGGCGGCGTTTGTGTTTTGTGGGGCGAGCACACGGCAAAATAGGCTTGCTCGAGGGTCGAGGATCTGTTATTCTTTGACCCGTGGCACACGCATCGCCGCCCGAATCGAGCGGCCTTGGCCGTGAACCGATGTCTGGTTTGGGACTTGTCCCGGTTGCCAGGAGCCGTGGTGGGGGTGAAACCCTGCTTTGAGCATTGTGCCGACCCGCGCCAGCGTGGCGTGGGCGGCAAGCATGAACTGTCGTTGCCGGCAAGAGCCGGCGTGAGCAATCGGCCGGCGTGACGCTGGCAACCCCAGAAGGAGAACACCCATCCGAGGACGAAGGTTTTACCGCGAAGCCGGCCCCGTGCAACGCACCCGGGTCAACCACATGATCCGCATCAGCCCCATCCGGCTGATCGGGGCCGAGGGCGAGCAGGTGGGCGTGGTGGACACGCGCGACGCGATGCAGATGGCGCAGGAGGCCGGGCTCGATCTCGTCGAGATCGTGCCCGACACGCGACCGCCGGTCTGCAAGATCATGGACTACGGCAAGTACAAGTACGAGCAGTCCAAGCGCAAGGACAACAAGACCACCGGCCAGCAGGAAATCAAGGAAGTGCGTCTGGGCCGGTCGGTCAAGATCGACCCCCACGACGTGCAGATCCGCGTGAACCAGGCGCGACGCTTCCTGATGCAGGGCCACAAGGTGCAGATCACCCAGCGCTTCCGCGGCCGCGAGATGGTGCACAAGGAGCTGGGCCTCGAACGCCTGGCCGAGATCGTCGAGCAACTCGGCGATATCGCCAAGGTCGAGATGGCCCCGCGGTGGGTCATGCGTCAGGCCAGCATCGTGCTCGCCCCCGACAAGAACAAGGTCGAGGCGGTGAAGCGCAAGAAGGCCAAAGACGAAGAGGCAGAGAAGAAGGCCGACGCCGAACTCGATGCCCAGATCGCCAAGCTCGACGCCGCCGACACGGGCGTCGACGACGATGACGACGTGGAGGCCACCGAAGGCGAGGACGACAAGAAGGCCAAGCCCACGCGGAAGGTGTCCAACCCCGTCGAGGACGAGATCAGCGCCCTGCTGGGTGAGTGATTGCTTCTTATTGCGAAGTACGAGCCCCTCGTCGATGCGAGGGGCTTTTTCGTTGGATGCGGGCTCACACGCGCCCGTCCAATGCGCGGAACAGGAGCACCCGTACCCGCGCACACCGGTATTCATCATCTGTGAAGATCGACGCAGGGGCGGGGGGCCGCCGCGCGGCGGTGCGTTGGGGCTCTTGTTGCGGCTGCTGCTGATAGAGGCGCGGCATCGTCCGTTGCTCCTGCTCGTCGACCTCTCGCCCGTCGGTTGGCTGCACAGGCTCGGTCGACGTCGGCACCGGCATGGGCGTTGGGTCGACGCGCTTGGGCGGGATGGGGCCGTCCTGAGCGAACATAAGACCAAAAACAACAGGCAACCAGTTCATCAGAACATGATCCTCATGCGGACGAGCAGCGGCGGGTCGCCCTCTTTCAGTGCTTTGATCTTGTCACCCTCAGCCGTCCATTCGTAGATGGCGTTGATCAGGGCCTGGTCGATGTCCGAGCGCCCCGAGCCGCGGCCTTCGGGGATGCGCGCGCGATGAACACGGCCCGTGTGGTCGAAAAAAATCTCGACCAGGGGGCTCGGCGGGCGGCCCATGGATCGCTGGAGGTCGGTCAGGTGGATGCGGCTGGTGTTGATCTTCAGCCCCTCACCCGCGACGACGTTGCCCAATTCGGATCGGCGGACCTCGGTGGGCAGGCTCACCGCGTCGGCAGCACGGGTGTCTTGCTTGCCCGGGCTGCCGTCCTGCTCGTCGTCCTCGGCCGGCTTGGGCTCGGTGGCGGGCTCGGTCGTGGGCTGCGGTGGGGTTTCGGCGGCGGGGGTGGGCTCGGGCTTGGCCTCGCTGGCGGCCTCGGCCTGGGCGCGGGCGAGTTCGGCTCGGAAGGCCTCGAGCATCGTCCGCGCGTCGCTGAGCGTCTGTGTTGTTGCCGCTTGCACCTGGGCGGCGAAGGCGCGGGCCAGGTTGTCGCGCTGGTCGCCCACGGCGCGGGTCAGTTCGCTCTGGGTCACCGTCGAAGGGGCCGCGACGTGGGGCGTGGGCACCTCGAAGCCCAGCCAGTTTGGCGTGACGGCCTCACTCTTCTCGATCCCCAGCTTGATGGGGATCTCCAGCGGGGTCGACCGCTCGGCCGCGTCGGCGATGCTGGCCGGATCGACCCCGCCCCGCAGTAGCGCCAGGGCCACGAGCACATGCACAACCACGCTCGCGGGCACGGCGATGGCCCAGCGGGCGATGGTGCTGGCTCGGGATGGCTGGGTGCCGGCCATGGCGGGGGATGCTACGAGCCGGCGGGGCTCAGGGATCGCCCGCCGGGGTGGCTCCACCTGTCTCAGAGGGCTTGCCAACCAGTTCCACCGCCTCGTAGCCCTGGGTCCGCAAGGCGTCGAGCACCCGCAATAGGGCACCCGAGACGCCCTTCTCATCGACCTCGAGGCGGATGGTGGGCGGTGAGTCGCCGGTTTCTGGATCGATGGCGCCTGTGATCGCCGCCAGCAGGGCGGTGCGCGTGGTTTCCGACAGCGGCTCGCCTGCCGTCGCGGCCTGGCCCACGGGCTGGCCGTCGACGAAGACCATGCCCTCGTTATCGACGGCCACGATGATGGCTTCGGGGGCCTCGCTCTGGCCGCCCGAGCCCAGGGTGGGCAGGTCAAGGTCCATCACGCTTACGCGGGTGAGCAGCACGAGGGAGAACACGAAGAAGGTGAGCAGCAGGAACACCACGTCGATGAGCGGGGCCATCTCGACGCGGGGCTCCTGGCTGGTGCGCCTGACCTTCAGCACGGGCGGATGGTAGAGGGACCCCGCCCGCGCGTTGACGCCCCGGCGTGGCGGGCCTTCGATCCTGGGATGAGCCTTGGCGATGGTGCCGGCCGGTAAGGGAGGATGGCGATGGCGATTCGGATGGAGTTGTCGCGCATCCTGATCCGCGAATTGACCGACTACCAGGTCATCGAGTTGCGGGAAGTGTCCGACAACGGCACGCCCGAGCACGAGTTGCGGACCTTCCCCATCGTCATCGGGCTGCCCGAGGCCCAGGCCATCGAGCGGCGGCTGAGCGGCGTGCCCGTGAAGCGGCCGCAGACCCACGACCTGCTGGCCAACATCATGGACAGCCTGAACGCGTCGCTCGAGTCGGTGTCGATCACCGATCTGGCCGAGTCGACCTTCTACGCCGTGCTCAAGCTGCGTGATGGGGATGGAGAGATCGTCGAGGTCGACGCTCGGCCCAGCGATGCGATCGCGCTGGGGGTCGGCCTGAGCGTCCCGATCTACGTTGCCGAGCACGTGCTGGCGCAGGCGACCAGTGAGAACCCGCTGGAGAGCCAGTTCGAGGAAGACCTGGACGACGACGAGGATGAAGGGCCGCCCTTCTGATGTCTGACGCAACGTCCGCCGCAGCAACTCAGAACAGGCCGTACCGCAGCGAGGGCGTGCCGGGCATCGGTGGCGTGCTCAAGCAGCGCGAGGAGGACTTCCTCGTCGACGAGCTGCCGCTCTACCAGCCGAGCGGCGAGGGCGAGCACCTGATGCTGTTCGTCGAGAAGCGGGGGCTTTCGTCGTCGTACATGGTCGGCCTGCTTGCGCGGCACTTCGGCGTGCACGAGGGCGACATCGGCTACGCCGGGCTCAAGGACAAGCTGGCCATCACGCGGCAGCACGTCACCGTGCACGTGCCCGGCAAGAAGCCCGAGGACTTCCCGAGCCTGCAGGACGATCGGGTGACCATTTTGTGGGCCGACCTGCACGACCGCAAGATGCGTCGCGGGCACCTGGCGGGCAATGGGTTCTCGATCCGCGTGCGGCAGGTGAACCCACAGAGCGTGCTGCACGCGCACAAGACGCTTGGCATCCTCGCCGCCAAAGGGATGGCCAACTGGGTGGGCGAGCAACGCTTCGGGCACTGGAGCAATAATCACCTGATCGGCCGCGCGCTCGTGCGGGGTGATGCGCAGGAGGCCTGCGACCTGTTGCTGGGACCAATGCCCGATGGGCAGAGTGATGACGCACGCGTTGCCTATGCACAGGGCGATTTCGCCGAAGCGTTGCGGCTGACGCCCTTGTCGGCTCAGGGCGAGCGGCGTGTGCTCGATGCGATGGTGCATGGCGAGGCTGCCAAGCGGGCCATCCGCAGGCTCGGGCGCACCGAGACGGGCTTCATGGTCAGCGCGCTCCAGAGCGCGATGTTCAATGAGGTGCTCCGGGAGCGCATGCTCGCCGGCACGCTCGACACGCTCATGGAAGGCGACGTCGCGGTCGTCCACGGCTCGACGCGCACGACCTTCGTCGTGAGTGCGGAAGAGGCGGCGTCGGACGAGATGGCCGAGCGGCTGGCGAAGCTCGAGGTGAGCCCGACCGGGCCGATGTGGGGTCCCTCAATGCGATGGGCCAAGGGGCGGACCGTCGAGGTCGAGAACGCCGTGCTCGAACGCTTCGGCGTCACGCTCGAAGATCTGGAGCGGTACGCGAAGCGGAACCGCGGCGCGATGGACGGCGATCGGAGGCCGCTGCGCGTGCCACTCCGGTATCCGCAGGTCGAGGGTGGCGCCGACGCGCACGGCACGTACGTGCGGTGTGGGTTCGAACTGCCCAAGGGCAGCTACGCGACGGAGGCGCTCGCCGAGGTGATGAAGCCCGATCGCGAGCCGCAGTCTTGAGCCTGCCGCGGCCAGATCAGGTGCGGGTTGTGTGCCTGGACTGGGGGGGCGTGCTGCTGCGCATCTGCCGCAGCTGGGAGGAAGCTTGTGCGAGAGCCGGGCTGCCGCTACCGAAGACGCCCGTCGATGAGTCGGAGCGTGATACTCGGCATGGACTCAGCTGCGCGTACCAGTGCGGCGCGCTCTCGTGCGACACGTACTTTGATTGTGTGGCTGACGGGTCGCCAGGGTATGCCGCATCCGACATCAGACGTTTGCACGACGCCTATCTCATCGCCGAATACGACGGCGCGCTCGAGCTGGCTCAAGAGCTGGCCGGGCACGGCCGTGTGGCCAGTGCCCTGCTCAGCAATACCAACCACCGGCACTGGCTCCGGCGTTCGGAGTTCGCCGCCGCGGCTGCCTTGGAGCACCAACTCGTCAGCCACGTGCACGGCGTGGCCAAACCCGATCCCAGGTTCTATCGGGCGCTGGAGTCCGCGAGCGGATGCTCGGGCGAGCAGGTCGCGTTCTTCGATGACCTACCGGCAAACGTCCAAGCCGCGGAAAGGCTTGGATGGCAAGCGGTTCTCATCGATCACTATGGCGACACGATCGCGCAGGTCCGGTCGGCACTCATCGATGTTCTATGAAACGAAAAACCGCGTGCTGATGCACGCGGTGTGATTCGATCACGAATTGATCAATCAGCTTACGGGAAGATGCCGCGGGTCTTGTAGACCTTGCCGATGTGGTCGAGGGCGGCCAGGTAGGCGGCGGTACGCATATCGCACTCGTAGCGCTGGCGGGCCAGCAGGGTGCGGCGGGCCGACATGCACATGACCTTGTTGAGCTCGCGGTCGACGGTCTCGACGTCCCAGATCTGGCAGGCCTTGTTCTGGACCCACTCGAAGTACGACACCGTCACGCCGCCGGCGTTGCACAGGATGGCGGGCAGCACCTCGATGCCGCGGCGTTGCAGCACGCGGTCGGCCGCAGGGGTACAGGGGGCGTTGGCGCCCTCGGCCACCACGCGGCACTGGAGCATTTCGGCCTCGCGCGGGCCGATCATCTGCTCGAGGGCGGCGGGGATGAACGCGTCGACGGGCGTGCTGTAGAAATCTTCCTTCGAGACGGCGTCGCAGCCCTTGCCGTTCTTGCCGCTCTCGGTGGCGGCCTTGGACTTCTCGAAGCCGGCGACGCCGTAGTGCTCGTAGCTGTACTCGCTCAGGGCGTGGGCATCGATGCCGGTGTCGCAGCGGAGCGCACCGGAGTGGTCCATGACGGCGATGAGGGTGGCGCCCATGTCCTGGAGGATGCGGGCGGCCCACGAGCCCACGTTGCCGAAGCCCAGGATGCTGAAGCGGAGCCCCTCGATGGGGATCTTGATCTGGGGGAGGATCTCGGCCATCACGTCGGCGACGCCCTGGCCGGTGGCCTTCTCGCGGCCGACCGAGCCGCCGACCTCGACGGGCTTGCCGGTCACGACGCGCATGCCGTCGTAGGCGGTCTTGCTGTTTGACATTTGATAGGTATCGGCGATCCAGGCCATGTGCTGGGCCGTGGTGCCCACGTCAGGGGCAGGGATGTCGTAGTCGGGGCCGATGTCGTTCATGATGGCGCTGGTGAAGCGGCGGGTGATGCGCTCCATCTCGTCGACGCTGTGCTTGCGGGGGTCGACCTTCACGCCGCCCTTGCCGCCGCCCAGGGGCAGGCGGGCCAGCGAGCACTTCATGGTCATGAGCAGTGCCAGGGCCTTCACGTCGTCCAGGTGGACGTCGGGGTGGAAGCGCAGGCCGCCCTTGAAGGGGCCCAAAGCATTGTTGTGCTGGACGCGATAGCCCTTGAAGAGGTGGTGGTGCCCGTCGTCGAGGCGGACGGGGAAGTGCACCATGATCTCGTTCTTGGGCTGGGCCAGGATGATCTTGACGCGGTGCTGGAGGTCGAGCATGTCGGCGGCGTGCAGCATGCTGCCGACCGTCTGCGTGTAGAGGTTGTTGGGGTCCTTGGGAAACCCGAGCTCGTCAAACACCGGGTTGCGGTCGTCCCCGTCGAGGGAGGGTCCCTCCATCGAGCCCTTCTGCGTCGCGATCGTTGTCATTGCTACGGATGCCTCACGCTGGATGCGGCGGTTCTCACCGGTGCAGGGTCCGCCAACCCCGACCGGCCGCCGGAGTCCCTCCGGGCGGCTGGTCCCTCAGTACACATGCCTACGAGTCCGAACCTACGACCGAGCGGCCCATCCGTTCGCCCGCAACCTCGTGCTCCCAACCCTGGGTATCGGTCCGTTCGGGCCCGAAATCGCCGGGGTCCCAGCCACCGCTCGCCATCGGCCGGTGGGCGTTGCCCGGGGGCCGGTTCTCCGCGCGCAGCGTTGAGCCCTAAGGCTAGCAGGAACGGAATGAAAAAGCGCTCCGAACGGGCGGCATTATCGGAGGACGGGCGGGTTCTCGGGTCGGAATTTGTGGCGGGCATCCTGCCGAGAGCCGAACGGGAATGCGGGTCCGCCCCAAGCGGGGTGCGCCTAGTATCCAGTTCCCGTTCCGCCGGTCCGGATTCGTGCGTTTGGCGTTGTGGTGGCGCCCCGGAACCAAGAACGAACTTTCAGCCGCCTTCGGGCGGGTCGGCTTGTGAGGCGTGCCCGAGGGGTGCGGCAAGCCGGCACGGCGGCGTGTCGATTGGCATCGGGCAACCCGGCGGCCCCGACTCCAGCGAGCACGACCGATTCGAGAGACACAACTTTATGGTGGATGAAACCCTGATCGCATCGCTCGGCCTCGAAGACAGCGAAGCCGAAGCGATGGTCCGTGAAGCGCTGGGCGAGGCCGTCGCCAGCGGAGACATGGACAACCTGCTGGACAACCAGATCGCCGACCTCGAGCCCGGCAAGATCATCAAGGGCAAGGTCATCGGCTTTGCCGGCGACGACGTGGTGGTGGAAGTGGGGCTCAAGAGCGAGGGCCTCGTGCCCCGCGAGGAGTTCGACGAGGAGCCCAAGATCGGCGAGACCGTCGACGTGCTGCTGCGGAGCCTGGAGGGCTCGAGCGGCGTGGTCGAGGTGTCCAAGCGTCAGGCCGATCGGCAGATCGCCTGGAACCGCATCGTCGACAACACCAAGGAAGACGACATCGTCGAGGGCAAGGTCGTCAAGCAGATCAAGGGCGGCCTGCTGGTCGACATCGGCGTGCCGGTGTTCCTGCCGGCCAGCCAGGTCGACGTGCGCCGCCCGCACGACGTGCGCGACTTCGTGGGCCGCTCGGTCCGCGCGATGGTGCTTAAGATCGACACCGAGCGTCGCAACATCGTCATCAGCCGCCGCCGCCTGATCGAGAAGGAGCGCGATAGCGCCAAGAAGCGCCTGCTCGAGACGCTGGCCGAGGGCCAGATCGTCAAGGGCCAGGTCAAGAACCTGGCCGACTTCGGCGCGTTCATCGACCTGGGCGGTATCGACGGCCTGCTGCACATCACCGACATGAGCTGGAGCCGGGTGAACCACCCCAGCGAGATGCTCAAGGTCGACGACGAGATCGAGGTCAAGGTCCTCTCCATCGACATGCAGAAGGAGAAGATCGCCCTGGGCCTCAAGCAGAAGGACCCCAGCCCGTGGGAGGCCATCGAGGCCAAGTACCCCGTGGGCAGCCGCATCCGCGGCGAGGTGGTCAACATCATGTCCTACGGCGCCTTCGTGCGTCTTGAGGACGGCATCGAGGGCCTGGTGCACATCTCCG
>JAUHYE010000019.1 GCA_030426395.1 Phycisphaerae bacterium | reverse complement strand
CCGGCACGAGCGTGGGCCGCACGCACGAGGTCGTCGGGCTGGCCACCGTGCGTCTGGGTGGGCGGCACGTCGAGATCCCCCTGCGCCCCATCTGGACCGGCGTGCTGGCCAACACGCTCTTGTACGCGCCGCCGGCGGCGGTGCTGCTGACCGCCCTGCGCGTCGCGGTGCTCGGCCTGCGCCGCGCGTGGCGATCGGCCCGCGAGCGACGCGGCGCCAGGCTCGCCCGCCTGGGCCTCTGCCCGGCGTGCGGCTACGAGCTGGGCGAGGGCGTCACGACCTGCCCCGAGTGCGGGCGGCCCATGGCCAGCACGCCCGCCACACCCACCAAGCCAGCCAAACGCGCTGCACGCGCCCAGCAGCCAGCACCGCTCTACCTGCACCTCGCCCCCGGCGACGCCCCGCCCGAGATGGACCGTGCCGCGCCCTACCGCGCCGTCGTGGTCGCCGAGGCGGAGGTCCAGACGCCCTGGCGGCTGCTCGTGTGCGACTGGCTCGTGCGCACCGGCTGCCTGTACGCGATCCTGTGGGGCCAGGGCTGCGAGCTCTGGCACGATTGCGTGGACGAGAGCAATCTGGCCGAGTTCGACTTCGGCGACATCCCCCGCGAGCGGGACATAATGACCACCTGGCACGCCGACGAGCCGCTGGCCGGAGCGTTCTGGTTCGCCGCCCACTCCGCCAAGCACCCCGACGTGCAGCTGGCACGCACGATCATCCTGCACGTCGCCCCCGCCCCGCGCGAGGCCGAGCTCCTGGCCGCCTACCGCGCGGCCGCCGACGCGTGACGCGCCACGCCCGTGGTGACGCACCCGGCGGGGGCGCCGCGGCGGGCCCCGAGCGCGGGCGGGCGATGGCCCTCGGAGCGTCCGGGCGGGCCGCGTGATCGCCACCGCGGCCCTCGCGTTCGAACCCCGGGGGCCGCGGGCTAGAGGCGCATCCCCCGCCACATCGCCACCGTGCGCCCGAGCTCGTAGCTGCGGCCGCACTCGGGGCAGCTCCCGCGCTCGGGAAGGCTGCGCAGGTCGTAGAGGCAGCCCGTGCAGGCGGCGTAGCCCAGGGCCCGGGCACGCCGCACCCGCACCATGCCCAGCGGCACGGCCACCGCCAGCACCAGGCCCAGCGCGGCCAGGGGCGCGATGGCCAGCGACCACGCCGGATACACCCACGCCGAGCCCACCAGCCACAGGGCCACTACCAGCGGGGGCAGCACGCTCAGGGCCACCAGCAGGGCGACCAGCGGCCCGGCCAACGCCCTGGGCACGCCCGCGCCGCCGGTCGCGCGGGCGTGCCACCGCAGCAACGCCGCCGCCAGCAGGTGGGCCGCCAGCACCGTGGCCACCGCGAGGGCCGCGTGCCAGGCGATGTTCCACGCCCGCAGCCGCCCGTCGACGTCGACGCGCACCAACTCGCCCGCCAGCAGCATGGCCTCGGCAATCTCGTACGTCTCGACCCACCGGCGGGCGTCGTCCCCGGGCGACCGCGCGTCGTCGAGGCGCCGCCGCACGTCCGCGAGCGCCCCGGCCCGGACCGCGGCATCGGGCGAGGCCACCGCCGAGCCGGTGTGCCTGAAGGCCAGCTCCCACCGCGTCGTGTCCCACAGCGGTCCGTGCCGCGTGCGCTCCATGGGCATGACGATCATCCAGTCGTACCGCGACGAGCCGGGCCCCTGCCAGTTCGCGATGATCGGGCTCTGGCCCGTGATGATCCCCGACCGGCCCGGCCCGGCGAGCTGCGAGCGCAACAGCACGACCTGCACGTAGCCCACCACGCCAAGCGCCACCGCCAGCACGACGGCCGAGGCCGCCATCACCCGCCCCCGCCGCGCCCACCGCGCCAGCGCGGCCAGCCGCATCCGTGCGCGGGGCACGGGCGGCGGCACGTGCGCGCGGCGCGGGGCTCCCGCGTCCGGGTCTGGCAACGTCGGCGGCGGCACGTTCCGGTCGTCCATCCGGGCGACTCTACCCC
Source organism: Phycisphaerae bacterium (assembly GCA_030426395.1). Taxonomy (GTDB): domain Bacteria; phylum Planctomycetota; class Phycisphaerae; order Phycisphaerales; family UBA1924; genus JAHCJI01. The sequence continues at coordinate 38,890 of JAUHYE010000019.1, read as the reverse complement.
CCGCCACGCGCGCTCGGCCGCACCGCCCTCCCAACGCGCTCCCTGCCATGGCACGCTGACCCGGGTGGCGAGGGGCGACGCCATCCTCCTCCATCACCGGAGCGAACGCGAGTTCGCCCACACGTTCGGTGCCAACCCCGTCGATCGTGTGTGGGTCGGGGGCGTCGAGGCTTAGGGCCGGGCCCCGGGGGCATCAGCCCCGGGCGATCTCGCGTCGGCGACGCAGCGTCGCGAGCGAGCCGAGGGCCAGCACCGCGGCCGTGCCCGGCGCGGGGATCGACGCCAGCCCGGTCACGTACCCGGTCCCGGAGAACCCGGCGATGTCCCCGCGCGCGGTTCCAAGGCCTGTGTCCGGGTCGATGAACACCAGCTCGTATCTCGTGCCGCTGGTGTCGGTATTGATGGCCCAGAAGTCGCCCCGGGGCGTGATGTCGAACCCGGCGATATTGGGGAACGCGGCCAGGCCGCGCTCCGAGACCACGTCGATAGCCCCGGTCGCCGTGTCGATCCGCACCAGCTGGTCCGCGTCAGCGCCGCCATCGATGCCCCAGAGCTGGCCCGAGCCATCGGCGTCCAGGCCAACGAACGCCTCGGCCATGGTCTCGGCGATCAGCGTGCCCGAGCCGTCGCGCTCATCGATGGTGAGCAGCCGGCTGGACAGCCCATCTCCTCTGGCCGACGCGAAGAGGGTATCGGTGATCGCGTCGTAGCCCAGCCCCATCGAGAAGGACGAGTCGAACCCCGTCCCACCAACGACCGAGGCGGAACCGTCCAGCGTGCTGATGCGCACCAATTGGTCGGTGTCCGTGTCGATGCCGTGTAACACCCCGCTCCCGTTGAACGCCAGCCCACCGACACGCGCGATGCCCGTGTCCCCGATGAGCGTGGCCGTGAGGGCGTCGGTATCGACCACGTACAAGCGCCCCGCCTCGACCGCCCACAACTCGTCGCCGTGCGCCGCGCCAGTGCCGCACGCCAGCGTGGCACACCCGACCAAGACCCCTCGCGTCATCCCAGGCATCACGCCCTCCTCCATCCAGGTACCACGCGCCCGACCCGGGCCGGCGACCGCGCCGCCCACGCCCGGCTCGACCCTCGTACAGGCCGGGGGCGGGCCGGGTTGCACCGGGCGGTGGGCGCCGGGCCGCCCTCGGGGGTCGGGCTGGGTGTTTGGGCTTGGGGGAGGGCCGGGCTCGGGGCCCCTTGTCGGTCGCCCGTGCACGCCTGCCCGCCGCGCGTGCGCGGGGGTGCCGCGGGAACACGATCGGACCGGCGGCGGAGCGACCGATGGGCGGTCATCGATCGCTGACGACCGGTCATCGGTCGCTCACGGGCGGTCGTCGGCCAGTCACGAGCGGTAGGCGGTGGCCGATGGGCGGTCGTCGGCCGTTTCCGGGCGGTCGGCAATCGCTCACGGGCGGTCGGGAGCGACCGACGAGCCGTCATCGGCCACCGAAGAGCGCTCATGAGCCACCGACGGGCCGTCGTCGGCCGTTCCCGTCGGCCGTTCTCGGACTTCTCGGCGGCCTCCCGCCGGGCCCAAACCGCCCTGAGAGCGCCACAGGCGGCTTTCTGGGCCTTGGCATCCGTGATATCCCGGGTTCTGGCGTTCTTCGCTCAAGCCCGCCGCCCGCACGATCGATACAGGCCGTGCGGGCGGGGCCGCCGTTGGCCCCCGGCACATCGACGCCCGCCCCGGAGGCCGCCCCATGGGACGCATCCCAAACGACGACGCCGCATTCATCGCGTGGGCCCGCACCCACGCCAACCTGTGGTCGCCCGCCCAGGGCGAGCCGCCGGCGATCGGCCTCGACGACGCCGAGCGGGCCCGGTTCCTGGCCCGGTGCGAGGCGGCCGAGGCGGCGCACGCATCGATGCTCGCCGCACGCCAGCGGGCCCTGGACGCGACCGCGCGCAAGGACACCACCTTCGCCATCCTGCGCCGCGAGGCGAGCGCCGACGTGGCCCGCATCGACGCCTTCGCGGCGACGACCGGGGACGAAGAGACCTACGCCCGCGCGGGCGTGCGCGCGCCGAAAGCTCCCGGCGCGCGGCCCGCGCCGCCCGAGCCGACGGACCTGCGCACCCGCATCGACACCGACGGGTCCATCCGGCTGAGCTTCAAGGTGACCACCGGCGGCGGGGCGACCTACCTGGTGCAGCGCACGACCACCGGCCCCGATGGCGTCGCGTCGCCGTACTTTTTTCTCGCCTACGCCGACAAAAACAAGACCTACACCGACAACGCCGTCCCCATCGGCCTCAAGAGCGTGGGCTACCGCGTGGCGGCCCGCCTCAACACCGGCGCCGTCAGCCCGTGGAGCGTGACGGCGACGGTGCCCTTCGGCAGCCAGAAGCCCGCGGCGGCGCAGGGCGTGGGCGCGGTGGCCAAGGGAACGAAGAAGCACGCGGGCTGACTCGCGGGCCCGCGTGCCGGGCATCACGCCCCCGGTGCGCTCGCGATGGCGCTCCCGGGGGTCTGCCTTGAGCGCGGCCCACCAGCCGGGCGGGGGCAATGATGGAGCACGATGGCCAGGAAAACCGCCCGCACGCCGACCACGCCCGTGCTGCTCGCCGGCGGCAACCCGCAGATCCCCAAGGGCCTTGGCGACGGGCCCGTGCGCGACTACATCGCCGCCATGCCGGGGTGGAAGCAAGGCGTTGGGCAACGGATCGACGCGCTCGTCGAGAAGGCGGTGCCGGGCGTTCGCAAGGCCGTGAAGTACAACTCGCCGCTCTACGGCGCCCCGCACGAGAACGCGGAGCACCCGAATCAGATCGCCACGTGGTTCCTGAGCGTGCACTGCATGACGAGGTACGTCAAGGTCGCGTTCCTCAACGGTGGCACGCTCGAGCCGAAGCCGCCGGTGGAGTCCAGGCAGGCGTCGGTGCGGTACCTGCACGTGCACGAGGGCGAGGCGATCGACGAGGCGCAGTTCGTTGACTGGGTGCGCCAGGCGAGCCGGTTGCCCGGAGAGAAGATATGAGCAAGCCCACCAGCAAGCCCACAAGCGGGAAAGACTCGAAGGAAATCGACGCGATCATCGGGGGCATCGGCGACTGGCGCGGCGACACGCTCCAGCACGCCCGCGAGCTGCTGCTGGCCGCCGACCCGGGCGTCACCGAGACCATCAAGTGGCGCAAGCCGTCCAACCCCGCGGGCGTGCCGACCTACGAGTGCGAGGGCATCATCTGCACGCTGGGGGCCTTCAAGGGCAAGGCCAAGATCACCTTCGGCCGCGGTGCGCTGCTCGAGGATCCGAGCGGCGTCTTCAACGCGAGCCTGGGCGGCAGGGCGATGCGGGCGATCGACCTCGGCGAGGGCGACGAGCTGGATGACAAAGCGTTCACCGAGTTGGTCCGCGAGGCGGTGGCGCTCAATCGCGGCGGGTGAGCCGGGGCAAGATATGATCGCCACATGGTCACGATCGGACTCATCATCTTCCTGCTCGGCCTGGCGGGGTTCATCTTCAATCGAGAGGTGCCCGAGCACCGGGCCGCGGGCCGCACCGGGCTGATGGTCTTCCACACCATCATCGGCCTGGCCAGCATCGCCGCGGCGATCGCGATCTTCTGGAACCGCTTCGGTGCAAACCTCGTCGAAGGGACGAAATGGTTCCAGTAGGGTTACACGCCCTTCCACCCCGCACGCTGCACCCGGCCGTGCCCGGGGGTCTCGACGCCCAGCGAGCGCAACTGGCGCAACAGGCGGTCGCTCATCTCGGCCTTGACGACGACCACGCCGTCCTCGTAGTCGCGTGAGCGCACCTCGGCCTGGGTCTCGATGAGGTTCACCGCCTTGGCGTTCCTGAGTTCGACACGCAACGTCAGCTCGCGCACGTCGCCCTCGGCCAGTCGACGAATACGCCGGGCGAGTTTGTCCTGACCCGGCCGCGGCTCGTCACCAACAGGCGGCAACGAGCACAGCGCGATCGCGTCGGGCAATCGCTGCTGCCACACGAGCAACTCGCGGTTGTCCTTGAGCCGGTCGATCTTGTTCAGCACGATCACCCGCGTAGGCGGCGACCACGCGCCCGCGTCCTCCATCTTCGCGGTCTCCGCATCGAGATCATCCAGCGTCTTCATCACGGTCTGGAACTGCAACTCGCACGCGGGATCGGCCACGTCAAGAACAACTAAGAGCACGTCGGCGTGCGTGGCTTCTTCGAGCGTTGCGCGGAACGAGGCGATCAGCCGGTGCGGCAGGTCGCGCACGAAGCCGACCGTGTCGCTCAGCATGACCTCGAGCCCGCCGCCCAGATCCCAAGCCCGCGTACGTGTCATGAGCGTGGCGAACACGCGGTCGTCGGCGTAGGCCCCGCCCTCGGTCAGCGTGTTGAACAGCGTGCTCTTGCCCGCGTTGGTGTAGCCGACCAGGCCGACCGTGAACCGCTCGGCGTTGCGCTGCCGAACGGCTCTGCGTTTGCGATCCTGCACGCGCTCCAGCTCGCGCTCGAGTTCGAGCCTGCGGCGCTGGACCAGCCGGCGGTCGATCTCGAGCTGCTGCTCGCCCGGCCCGCGCGTGCCCACGCCGCCGATGCCCCCACTGCCCACGATGCGCTCCAGGTGGTCCCACATCGCGCGCAATCGTGGATACGTGTATTCGAGCTGCGCCAGTTCGACCTGGAGCTTGGCCTCGTAGCTCGTCGCCCGGCTGGCGAAGATGTCCAGGATGAGTTCCGAGCGATCCAGCACCTTCCGCTCGGTCGTCCGCTCGATGGCCGAGATCTGCGCCGGGCTCAGGTCGTGATCGAAGATGATGGTCGTGGCACCCAGCGCCTCGCACAGCTGCTTGAGCTCCTCGACCTTGCCCTTGCCCAGGTACGTCCCCGCGACCGGCCGCTGCATCCGCTGCTCAAGCTCACCCACGACGACCGCGCCCGCCTGCTCGGAGAGCGCGCGGAGTTCGCCGAACGGGTCGGCCGGGTCGTAGGTCGAATCGGGCAGCCGCGCGGCGGCCAGCACCGCCCGCTCGCTGCGGACTTCGATCGTGGTTCGTTCTTTGCTTGGAGGCATGGAGCGTCGGATTCTCTCGGGCGGCGGGCGTATCGTCTTCGTGCATGGAGTGTACGGGCAACAACAAGGCCAGCGGGGCCGCATGGGTCTAGTTTCCAAGGCAAAACCCGACCCCCGCACGCCCGAGGGGTCCAAGAAGGCCGGCCCGTTCTGGGGCCCGGGCCGCTTCCTGCTGGTCGTCACGCTGCTGGTGGCCGTCTCGGCCTCGCTGCTCGTGCTGCGCGAACGGCTGCTGGGCCTGGGCCGCTTCGCCCAGGCCGCCGCGGTCCTCCAGATCATCCAGGACGAGTACGTCCAGGAGACCGACCCCGACGAACTGAGCCGCGCCGCCATCAGCGGCATGCTCGGGCACCTGGGCGACCCCAACAGCATCTACGTGCCGCCCGCCGTCGCCGAGCAGTTCAACCGCATGGTGATGGGCTCGGATTTCGTGGGCATCGGCGTGCAGGTACAACGCCGCGACGGCTTCGTCACCATCACCTCACCCATGGCCGGCACGCCCGCCGCGCGAGCCGGCGTGCAGCCGGGCGATCGCATCCTCTCGGTCGACGGCGTCGACACGCGCGAGCTCGACACCGAAGAGGTCACCGCCCTCATCGCCGGCCCCAAGGGCGGCACCGTCAACATGACGGTCGAGCGCGACGGCGAGGAGGTCCCCCTCGAGATCGTTCGCGGCGAGATCCGAGCCGAATCCGTCAAGGGCCTGCGCCGCCTCGATACCGAGGGCGCCTGGAACCACGCGCTCGACCCCGAGCTTGGCATCGGCTACGTCCGCATCACCCAGTTCGTCGGCGGCACGGCCATGCATACCTTCGAGGCGATCGAACGCGCCAAAGAGCAACTCGGCGAGATGGACGCGCTCATCCTCGACCTCCGCTCCAACCCCGGCGGCATCATCGGCGAGGCCGTGGGCGTGGCCGACCTGTTCATCCCCGGCGGCCCGGTCGTGCGCACCGAGAACAGAGCGGGCGAGTCGATCACGCTCGACGCGGCCGAGGGCGTGGCCTTCGAGGGCCCCATCGTCGTGCTCATCGATGGTGTGAGCGCCTCGGGCTCCGAGATCGTCGCCGGCGCGATGGTCGAGAGCCTTGACAACGCCAGGGCCCTGGGCACGCGCACCTTCGGCAAGGCCAGCGTGCAGACGGTCTACGGCCTCCCCGACGGCGGAACGCTCAAGCTCACCGAGGCCCACTACCTGCTGCCCAGCGGCCGCAACCTACAGCGCGTGCCGGGCGCCACCGAGTGGGGCGTCGACCCGAGCGAGGGCATGCACGTGGCGCTGCACAACGGCGACGAGCTGCGGCTGGCCGAGCTCTTCGCTCGGCTGGACGCCGTCGGCGGCAGCGACAGCGGCGGCATCCCCGACGAAGCGTGGGACTCGGCCGAAGCGCTCCTGCACGCCATCGACGACCCGCAACTCTCCGCCGCGCACGAGGCCCTCGCCGGCGTGCTCGCCGCGGGCCAGTGGCCGCGCGTGGGCGGCGACCCCATCACCGGCGAGCGGGCCCTGCGCATCGAGCAGCTCGAGCGCACCATCGAGCGCATGGACGCCGAGCGCGGGCGCATGTTCGAAGAGATCCGCCAGCTCAAGTCCGACACCGAAGAACCGGCCGTCCCGAGCGATCCCTGATGCGCTGGTCCCATTCATGCTGACGCTCGGGTTCGAGACCTCCTGCGACGAGACGGCGTGCGCCATCGTGCGTGACGGCCGCACCGTCCTGAGCAACGCCATCGCCACGCAAACGGAGCTGCACGAGGGCTACGGCGGCGTCGTGCCCGAGATCGCGGGGAGGGCCCACGTCGAGCGCATCATCCCCGTCATGCGCAAGGCCGTCGCCGACGCGGGTGTGTCGCTGAAGGACATCGACGCCGTCGCCGTGGGCCACCGCCCGGGATTGATCGGGAGTTTATTAGTCGGCGTCAGCGCCGCCAAGGCCGCGGCCCTCGCGCTCGGTGTTCCTCTGGTCGGCGTCGACCATGTGCAGGCCCACCTCGTCGCGGGAACCCTCGACACCGATGAAGACCCGCCCATGCCCGCGCTGGGCCTGGTCGTCAGCGGCGGGCACACGGCGATGTACCTCGTGCCCAGCCTCGTCGAAGCCCAGCGCCTCGGCTCCACTCGAGACGACGCCGTGGGCGAGGCGTACGACAAGGCCGCGACGATCCTGGGCCTGCAGTACCCCGGCGGCCCGCGCCTGGACGCGCTGGCGCAGGACCCCGCCGCCGACTCCTACGCCGTCGAGTTCCCCGTCAGCCGGCTCGAAGACGGCGCGCTCGACTTCTCCTTCAGCGGCCTGAAGACCGCGATGCTGTACGCCGTGCGAGGCGTGCCGGTGCGCAAGGGTCGGCCCGGGCCGCCGCCGCCACCTCCGCTGACCGAGCAGCGCGTTCGCGACCTGGCCGCCAGCTTCCAGCGGGCCGCGTGCCACGCGGTCATGCTCAAGATGGGCCGAGCCCTGGAAGCTCTCTCGGACAGCGGCGTCGAGTGCAAGACCATCCTCGCCGGCGGCGGCGTCACCGCCAACAGCCGCCTGCGCAAGGAGCTGACTTCTCTGGCATCGGAGCGGAACCTCGAACTGCGATTGCCCAAGATGGCCTATTGCCTGGACAACGCCGCCATGATCTCCGGCCTTGGGGGCCGCCGGCTGATGGCCGGCTTGCACGACGATCTCACCCTGCGCGCGCACCCGTCCAGCGACATTCCGTCATACGCCGTCTTATGACCGATCCGTTCGACCAACCGGAGCGCATCGCTCGCCCGCCCCACCCCGCCGGGCGCGATGACGCCGAGATCATGGCCGAGTGCACGCTCGAGCGCGGCCGCGTGGGCGGCCCCGGCGGCCAGCACCGCAACAAGGTCGAGACCGCCGTCACCCTCACGCACAAACCCACCGGCCTGAGCGCCCAGGCCGCCGAGCGGCGCAGCCCCACCGACAACGAGCGCATGGCCCTGCGCCGCCTGCGGCTCGCGCTCGCCACGCACGTGCGCGAGCCCGTGCCCGATGGCGACGTCCGCAGCGACCTGTGGCTCGAGCGCACCCGCGGCGGCAAGGTCGCCGTCAACCCGGATCACCGGGATTTTCCGACGATGCTGGCCGAGGCGATGGACGTGCTGTGGGCCGCCCGCATGGACGTCCGCCGGGCCGCGGCGCGCCTCAACGTCAGCCGCACACAGCTCGTCCGCCTCATCGCGAAGCACCCCGCGGCCCTGGCCGAGATGAACGACGCGCGCGTCAAACGGAAGCTGCGTCCGCTGCATCCCTGACCATCCACCGTGCTACGAACATCCGCTGTCGAACGCGGTCTGGAACACGAGAAAGTCCAGCACCGTCAGCTCGCCGTCGCCGTCGAAGTCGGCCCGCGGGTCCGAACGGTCAAAGAGGTTCTGGAACACGAGGAAGTCGAAGATGGTCAGCGCGCCATCGCCGTCCAGGTCTGCCGGGCACGCGTCGCAGCCGTTCCAGCGGGCGATGCCGATCGAGGCCGCCCCGCCCGCGGTCGTGAACACGCCCCCGGCGAAGAGCGCTGGGCCCGAGCCATCGTCGTGCACCGCCAAGGCCTCGGCTTCGTAGTCAAGCCCCGTGCCCAATGCCGACCAGTCGCTGCCGTCCCAGCGAGCGATGTGCAGCGATTCGCGATCGTCGCCCAACTGCCTAAAGTGGCCGGCGGCATACAGGGCCGGACCGGTGCCGTCGTCGAAGCCGACCAGGGCGTTGACGTCGCGCTGCAGGCCCACGCCGACGGGATGCCAGGACACGCCATCCCACCGCGCCACGCGGCTCATGGGCTCGCCGTCGATGTTCAGGAAATCGCCGCCGGCGAAGAGCATCTCACGCCCGCCCAGGCTGTACGACTCGAGCGTGAGCACGACGTCGTCGGCACCCAAGCCGAACCGCATGGCGTCCCAACGCTCGCCATCCCAACGCGCGACGCGCGTGGCCATCGTGCCGCCGGCGATGCGGAAGTTCCCCCCGGCGATCAGGAGCGGCCCATCGCCGCGGTCGTAGACCTCCAGCGCGAACACGGGCCGATCGAAGCCCTCGCCCGCGCCCACCCCAACCGTGGACCACGCGGCACCGTCCCATCGCGCGATGTGCTTGGCCAGCCGGCCGCCGGCCTGCGTGAACTCGCCGGCGACGTACAGGGCCGGGCCATCGCCGTCGTCGTACACGGCCATGGCCCTGACGTTCCCGTTGAGGCCCTCGCCGAGCGGGGCCCAGGCAGAGCCGTCCCAGCGGGCGATGTGCGACCCCGGGCCGCTCGTTCCTGTGAGCGGGCCACCGCCCGCGTAGAGCGCCGGCCCCTGGCCGTCATCGAAGACCGCTAGGGCGAACACCGCAGTGCCGAGTCCCTCGCGCAGGGCCTGGCCCATCGCGTGCCAGCGTTCGCCATCCCATCGGGCGACACTGTTGGCCGCCATCGAGCCAGCACGCTCGAAACTCCCCCCCGCGACGAGTTGCGGGCCCGAACCATCGTCGAAAACGGTTAGGGCGGCAACACCGCCGAACACGCCCATCGCGGCGCCGGCTTCGGGTGGCGACCAGCCTTCGCCGTCCCACACGCCCATCCCCGAGAGCGCCACGTCGCCGCGCTGGCCCTGGCGGCCGCCAGCGATGAGTTTGGGGCCCGAGCCCAGATCGACGCTGGCCAACGCGTAGACCAGGAAGCGGCCGTCGTCCTCGCCCACCGCCGACCACGCCGTGCCGTCCCACCGCGCGACGTCGTTGATGTCGGCGCCACCGGCGGATCGGAACGAGCCCGCGGCGTAGAGCGCCCCGCCGGAACCATCGTCGTGGGTGGCCAGCGCGAACACGCGACCGCTCATCGAATCCCCGACGCCCCCGCCCACGGCCGACCACGCGACGCCATCCCACCGCACCAGACCGCTGGCCTCCAGGCCGCCGATCTCCTGGAAGAGCCCGCCGACGTACAGGGCAGGGCCGCTCCCATCGTCGTGCGAATGGAGGGCGATGATGAAGCCGCCCAGCCGCGTGTCGCCCAGGATGGTCCAGCCGCCGTCGTCCAGGCGCGACACGCGCTCGCCGGTGACGCCCGAACCAACCTCGCCGATGTAGGCATGGTCGGCCGCGTACAGGGCCGGACCAGCGCCATCGTCGTGCACCGCCAGAGCGCGCACGCTCAGCGATCGCCCCGGCTCGGGCGGGGCCGACCAGCCGCCGGCATCCCACCGCGCCACGCCCCGCACGTCGAGTTCGCCCGCGCGTCGGAAGTCGCCGCCCACGTACAGGGCCGGGCCGTTGCCGTCGTCGAAGACCGCCATCGCGTGCACCCACCGGTCGACGCCGCGGTCGAGCGGCTCCCAGGCCGTCCCGTTCCACCGCGCGATATGGCCGACCCGGACGCCATCGATGGTCGAAATCTCACCCCCGACGTACAGCGCCGGCCCCGAGCCGTCGTCGTAGACCGCCATGGCGTTGACCCGTCCGGCCCAGCCCGCGTAGGGCTCGCCGGGCATGCTCGTGACCGCGCTCCAGCGCTGGCCATCCCAGCGCGCCAGGCCGCGCACGCTCGCGGTGCCGGCGACACGGAAGTCCCCACCGATGTACAGCGCCTCGCCCGAGCCATCGTCGAACGTGGCCATGGCGCGAACCGTGATATCGACCCCGGGAAGATTGAACCGGCCCCCCGCCCACCCCGGCTCGCAGCCCTGGGCCCGAGCGTTGGACGCCAGCCCGCCGACGGCCATGGCGAGCACGCACCACGCCAGGCACGCGGCCCCACCGCAGCGGCGGATGGAATCGGAGAAGGACTGATAGCGGCTTGCGAACTGGCGCATGGGCACCTCCCGGCGGCCAGTATACCAGAAACGACGCCTGGCACAACGGCATTTTCGGACCCGCACGCCGGCTCGCACGCCATCGCCCGGGTCGATCGCCGGCACCCGCACGCCCGAACCGCCCGCCGAGCGGGTCCGGATATCCAAAACCGCCCCCACGCTCCGCCAGGGCGGTTTCGGCCCCCGGGATGAAGAAATTGGCGTGCCGATCATCACGATCGACGCGTGGTTTTCGATGATCGGCGTGCCGATCATCGCGATCGACGCGTGGTTCTTGACGATCGGCGTGCCGATCACCACGATCGACACGTGAATCGCTCCGATCGGGGCGTGATTTTTCACGATCGACGCGCCGATCGGCGAGAACGACACGCCGAGATCCCCGAATAACGGGTCGATCGTCTCGGATGGCTCGCCCGGGGTGTCCGGAAACGCGCCGCCTCACCCCACCGGCTGGGCCACCCCGTCGCCCAGCACCGAGCCCTCGCGCGGGGTCCGCTCGCGGCGCCCGGTCGGGCCCGGGCCGGGGGGCGTCGGCGTGCCCGCGGCATCGGCCCGTCGCGCCAGCGCCCGCCTGGCCGCCACGCGCATGTCGATGACCAGGCTGAACAGGAGCGGCGTCAGCAGCAGCGTGAAGATCGTGCTCACCAGGAGCCCGCCGACGACCACCGAGCCCAGCCCGCGGTACATCTCCGAGCCCGCCCCGGGGAAGAGCACCAGCGGCAGCATGCCGCCCACGCTGGTGAGCGTGCCCATGAAGATCGGGCGGATGCGCGTCGTGGTCGCCCGGGCGATCGCCTCGTGGGCCTCGCGCACGTCGACGTTGGGATCGTCGAGCGCGTCCTTCTTCATGAAGCCCAGGCTCTGGTGCACGATCAGGATCGAGTTGTTCACCACGATGCCAACCAGGATCACGAAGCCCAGGATCGTCAGCACGTCCAGGTTCTGCGGCGCGATCGTCGGGTCGGCCGCCGACACCGCGTGCACCCACGAAAGCGCGGCGAACCCGCCCACGATCGCCAGCGGCACCGTGAACATGATGACTAGCGGGTAGAGGAAACTCTCGAACAGCGCGCACATGAGCAGGTACACGACCGCCAGCGCCCACACGAAGCGCGCGGTGAGCATCTGCGGCGCCGTCGCCAGCCCGCCGAAGAGCAGCAGGAAGATGCCACCCAGCAGCACCAGGCCCACCGCGCCGTAGGCGTACCACGGCTGGTTGCGCCGGGCCGAGACTACGAGCGTCACGATCGCCAGCGCCAGCCCGCCGAACTGCGCGACGCCGCCGAGCGCCCAAAGCACCTTCGAGCCCGTGCCGCCGCCCGTGCCCCCACCAGCCGAAGCGCCGCCGGCCCCGTCCACGTCCTGCCCGCCCACGCCGAACATCGCCTGCTGCACCTCGTCGAGCTTGGCGGCGGTGCCCTCCATCCGGATGCGCATGGTCGAATCGATCTGGCCGCTGTCGCGCAGGGGCTTGATGATGTCGTTGCGGATCTTCGTGATCACCTCGGCCACCGGCACGCCCTCGGGCGGCCGCACGTTGATGGTCACGCTGGGAAGCTCCTCGACGCGGCTGATCTCCTGCGGCGCCGTGCTGCGCGTGATGTCCACCACGCTGTCGACGGGAACGACCGGGCCCGCGGGGGTGGCGATGGGCACGCTGAGCATGCGCTCCATGTAGTCCAGCCGGCCGCCGAAGGGCAGCATGACCAGGTCGACCTGCTCGCCATCGAGCTGGTAGTCGCCCACGTACACGCCGTCGAACAGGCCGCGCACCGCGAGCCCGACGCCCTCGGTGGTCAGGCCCAGGTCGCGGCCCACCGCGTTGACCTGCGCCCGCAGCTCGGGCTGGCCCAGGCTGAAGTTCGCCGGGCTGGGCTGCACGCGGCCGTAGCCGTACTCGCCCGCCGCCGCCATGAAGGCCTGCTGGGCCACGTCCTTGACCTTGTCCAGGTTGGGCCCGCTGATCTCGATGTCGATGGTGCCCCCGCCCGCCGCGCCGCGGCCGAAGAGCGACGCCTGGCTCGCGCCGCCGAAGATGTCGCCGTTGAGCCGGTTGAACGTGTTGGTCAGGATCTGGCCGACGGGGATCACCACGCGCTCGTTGGCGCTGGTGGCGCCCGCGAACATCTGCGTGCCGAAGGCGCCGATGAAGAAATTCTCGATCGCCACCGGCTCGTACGACGGCATCTCGCCGGTCTCGGGGTCGGGCGCGTAGCCGTAGGGGATCTTGGGAAGCTGCGACACCTCGCCGCCCTTGATCTCCTGGAGCGTGTAGGGCCCCACCATCGACTCCATGCGCTCGGCCAGCTCGGTGCGCGCCTCAATGCTCTGCCCCGGGGGCAGGAGCAACCCACCGAACACCAGGTTGCGGTTGCCCGCGGGCAGGTAGTCCAGGGGCGGCATGAGCATCCACGAGAGCAGCAGGCTGGCCGCCGTCAGCACGACGATCGCCAGCGGCCGCAGCGTGAAGCCGCGCCACGAGCCCATGAGCCACGAGATCACCCGACCGAACCCGTCGCACAACATCGTGCCGAGCGTCGCCAGCCCGCCCAGGCTGCGGACGGCCCGGCCGAAGCGGGTCTTCGGCTCGCGCGTCTCGCCCAGCCAGCTCGCGCTGGCGGCGGGGATCACCGTGAGCGACACGATCATCGACAGCGACACCGCGCCCACGATGGCAAGGGAGATATCCCGGAAGAGCTGGCCGGCCTCCTCCTGGATGGTCAGGATCGGCACGAATACGACCACCGTGGTCAGCGTCGACGCCAGCACCGCGCCCCAGACTTCTTTCGCCCCGTCGTAGGCCGCGGCCGCGGGCTTCTTGCCCATCGCCCGGTGTCGGTCGATGTTCTCGAGCACCACGATGGCGTTGTCGACCACCATGCCCACCGCGAACGCCAGCCCCGCCAGCGAAATCACGTTCAGCGTTCGTCCCAGCCCCAGCAGCACCAGGAAGGTGCCGATGACCGAGATCGGGATGGCCAGCGCGATCACCAGCGTCGCCGGCACGCTGCGCAGGAAGACCAGCAGCACCACGCCGGCCAATATGCCGCCGATCCACAGGTTCTGGAGCACGAGGTCGATGGCCGAACTGATGTACGTCGTCTCGTCGTACACCTGCCGCAGCCGCAGGTGCGGGCCGACGCGGTCGTCGAGGTTGGGCAGGATGTCCAGCCGCACCTGCTCGATCTGCTCGTTGACGCCCGCCATGACCTCGACCACGTTGGCGTCGGTCTGCCGCAGCACGTTGATCGCCAAACACGGCTGGCCCAGCGACCGCACGAACCCGCGCGACTTCTGGTGGCTCAGCTCGACCGTGCCGATGTCGCGCAGGTACACGGGCTTGCCGTCGCGGTACGCCACGATGGTGCCCAGCACCTGCTCGGGTTCATTGAATTGCCCGACGACACGGACGCGGTAATCCCGCTTGCCCTCGGCGATCGTGCCCGCCGACACGTTGCGGTTCTCGCCGCGCAGGGCCTCGAACACGTCGATGTGGTTGAGCCCGCGCAGCGCCATCGCCGACGGATCCAGCAGCACGCGCACCTCGCGCTCGCGCCCGCCGTAGACATTCACCTCCGCGACCCCGCCCACGCGCTCGAGGAACGGCCGGATCTCACGGTCCACCTGGTCGAAGATCGTCGAGATGTCGAAGTCCTTGAACTCGTCCAGATAGTCGGGATCGATGTCCAGGATGATCCACGCGATCGCGTTCTCGGGGCCGCCGCTCGTATCGGCGATGATCGGCTCGTCGACCTCTTCGGGATAATCGGGCACCTGCCGCAGCGCATCGGACACCTCCTGAAGCGCACGGTCGATGTCGGTGCCGATGTAGTACTCGAGCGTCACCGACGCCGAGCCCTCGCTGCTCAGCGATCGCATCGACTTGAGGTTCGACACGTTCTTGAGCCGCTCCTCCTGCTCCTTGGTGATCTCGTCGACCACCTCCTGCGGGCTGCGGCCCGGCCAGTTGGTCGTCACCGTGATGATCGGCCGGTCGACCGACGGCGTGAGCTGGATCGGGATGGCGCCCACCCCGATCAGCCCGAACATCACCACGATCAGCACCGCCACGACAACGCCCACCGGGCGTTGGATCGCAAGTCGAACAAGGTCCACGGATCAAGCCCCTCCGGCGGGCTGTGCGCCATCGTCGCCGCCGCCCGCGCTCTGCCCCCGCGAGTCCGCCTCGGGAAGATTCAAGATATCCAGCGGCTGCATCGGGTACATCCGCTCGTTGCCCTCGACCACCACCATCGCACCCGGCGGCAGCGCCCCGGCTCGGATCGCCACACGGTTCCCCGCGGCGAACAGCCGCGTCACCCGAGCCGGCGCTGCGGCATACCCCCCGCCCTGCCCCGGCACCGCGAAGTACACGAACTCGCCCGCGTCGTCACGCAGCATCGCGTCCTTGTGGATCGTGATCGTCGGCTCGGTCACGCCCGTTGGCGTCAGCCCCAGGGCGCTCATGCCGGGCCGGAATCGCTCGTCGCCATTCTCGAGCACGATGCGCACCGGGAACAGCCGGCTGCGAGCGTCGGCATCGGGCACGATCGTGAAGCTCTCGGCCTCGACCTCGTCGCCCGTCGCCGGGATGCGCACGCGCACCTGGCTGCCCTCTTGGCCGAGCCGGGCGACCAACCGCTCGGGCACGTCGATCCACGCCTCGACGGTGTCGAGCGACACGATCTCGGCCACGGCGTCACCGCCGCCGAGCCACTGCCCCGCCTCGGCGTTGCGACGAACGATCCGTCCGGCGAACGGCGCCTTGACGACCATGTCCTCCAGCCGCGTCTTGGCAAGGTCGACCAGCACCTCGTTGAGCACCACGTCCGCCTCGGCCGCCGACAAACGCGCCTCGGCGGCCTGCAAGTCGGTGCGGGCCTGGTCGATCTCGCGCTCGTTGCCGCCGCCGCGGTCGTAGGTCTGCTGCACGCGCTCCAGGTCACGCCGGGCGTTCTCCAGCAATGCCTCACGCTCGGCGACCGACGCACGAGCGCTCAGCAGCACCGCCTCGGCACGCCGAAGCTCGAGGGCCGCACGCTTGTCGTCAAGCCGCGCGATGACCTGGCCGGCCTCGACCCGGTCGCCCTCGCGGACCATCACCTGGGTAACGAGCCCCTCTTCCTCGGCCGCCAGCACGCTGCGGCGAGTCGCCCGGATCTGCCCGGTCGTCTCGCGCCACGTCTCCAACGGCTCGCTTCGGGCCTGATCGATTCGCACGCTCGTCGCCGGCGCCTGGGCCAACGCCGCCATCGGCGTCAGTACCGCCGCCCCCAGCGCCACCCAGAGGGCGGCCACACTCGCTCGCATCAGTTGTCCTCCCGCTCCTCGGCCGGCCGCGAAAGCCCCGCGTTTTCCATCAAGTACATGCCGTACAACCACTGCCCACGCACGAAGGGGTCGACCTTGAGCTGACCGGTCAGCACGCCGAACTGAGGCCGCTGCTCGATCGGGGCCGCCAGCGCCACCTCGATGGCATCATACGGCGTCGGGGGCACACCCAGACAACACCCGTCCCACGGGTGCTGCATCAGGAGCAATTCGCTGACAAACCGCTCGGCGAACGGGATGGCCAGGCTGCCCTCGAACCGCACCCACTCGCCCTCGAACATCGTCACCCGCTCGGGCAGCACGTCCTTGCCGCGTGCCGGGTTGAACGTCTCGCTGGCCGACATCATCAGCGCCCACGGCAGCACGTATGGGTCGGCCTTCGTCCCCGAGCCCGTCACCGTGAATCGATCATCCAGCCGCAACCCGCCGTCGACCAACTCGATCTTCGCCGGCCGCACGTCGAACCCGCGGAACTCCGTCGGCGCCGCGTCGAACCCCTCGGGTCGCGGCAACGCCCGGATCTCGGCCCACAGGTCCTCGGTCTCGGGCGGCGGTCGCGTCGATTCCACGGTCTTGCCGCCCGTCCACTCGGCCAGGCTCAAGCCGGGCAAAGCTTCGAGGCGTAGCAAACGCTCCGCCCCATAGACAATCGGATCGCCCTCGGCACCCTTGCCCACGTATCCCGCCAATTTCCCCGTGTCGTTGAGCAGCGGCGCGCCCATCGAATTGCCCTGCAGCGGCGAGGCCATCTCGATCCGCACCACCTGTTCGACCACGCGCACGCGGGCCACCTCGAGCACCGACAACGGGTGTCCCGGGTCCTCGGCTCCGGGCTCGGCGGCCTGCCCCATCGCCAGCAGCGTCTCTTCGGGGAACGGCTCGAGCACCGCCACCTGCAACCCGCGCATTAGCTCGCTCGGCAGGTCGACCTGCAACAACACGAGATCCACCTGCGGCAGGTCCGCCACGATTCTTTGGACCTCGAAGCGCCGCCCGATATCGAGCACCACCTCGCCGCGCACCGCACCGACGACCGCCGACCTCGGCACCACCACCCGGCCCGGCCCGGTGAAGAACCCGGTCACCGTCGGCATCGGCTCGGTCGCGTCGGCCTCGAACAACTCCACCCCCACCACCGCGGGCGTGTACATCGGCGCCATCGCCATCAGCCCGATGTCCTGGTGCTGGGCCGTCTGGGCGACTTGCTCCCGCACACTCACGGTCTCGGCGATCGCGCCGTTCCGTGACACCGGCAGGGAAGCATCGGCCGTTGGTGTCGCGACTTGCGGAGCGCTGCCCGAATTCGCCTCGAACACCGCGACCGCGGCAACCACGCACACGACAAGTGCAAGAACGCCCCCGACGAAGACCGCCGGCGGCACCTTCCGCTGATTCGTTTCGTCCATCATGGGCACAAGGCTAGCCCAGGGGCCGAAGGTGGGCCGCCACGGCCGTCCGATACGCCAGCACCGCCGGAGCCACCCCCGCCAGCGCCGCCAGCACGACGGCCGCTATACCCACCACCCCGAACGCCGCCGGGGAAACTGCTGGCTCAACAACCAGCCCCAACTGCGCCTTGAGCCCCACCGAGACCGCCCAGCCGCCCAGCACGCTCATCACCACGCCCACGACCGCGCCGGCCGCACCCAGGATCACCGCCTCGGCCAGCACCCACAGCACGATCCGTCCCCGGCTGGCGCCCAACACTCGGAAGGTCGCGATCTCCCGCCGCCGCATCTGCCCGGCTGAGTACAGCGCCAGCATGATCGACACCGCGCCGGACACCAGCACCACGAACGCCATCGCGATCAGCAGCCGATCGACCCGGCTCACGAACCGGAACAGCGCGTCGATCTCCGACGCCGGCGACGCCACCGTCAGCGACGGGTTCCGCCGAAGGTCGCTCGCCAACTCGGCAACAGCCGCCGACGCCTGCCGCCCCTCGCGCACCACCCCGCGCACGTACACGCCGGTCACCAGCCGATCCGCCGCCGACAGGTCGTCCTCGGTCACGCGATCGGCCTTGCCACCCACCTGCCGATCCCGCTTGTCCTGCGCATGGATGACCCATCCCGACGCGAGATCGGCAAATACAACACGATCGTGCGGCGTGTCCCTGAGTTCGAGCACGCCCACCACCTTATAACTGAATCCGCCGTGCACGAACCCGCCACCCGCGAGCCCGCACGTCAGCAGCAACTCGTCGCCGACGCCGAGCCCCGTCTCCTGCGCCACACGAGCCCCAAGCACGGCCTCGAATCGCCCCTCGATCAACCGCCCGCTCGACACACCCCATCGCCCATCCTCACCATCGCGCTCGGGGTCATACTCCGCATCGGGGCTGAATTGCTCGAAGAAATCCGGCTCGACAGCCGTCACCGGGTAGTCCTCGAACGAGTCCCCCTGCTGGATCGGAAGCGCGTATGCCACGCGCGGGTCGCGTTGCAACTGCTGCACCTGCAACCACGTCATCGCCCTGCTGGGCGCACCCGCGTGGAACACCGAGTTCAGCACGCTCACCAGCGATGAGGGCTCGGCTGACACCACCAGGTGCATGTTGCCCGCCCCACGCTCGAGCGTCTGCCGCGTCGCGTCGCGCATGCTCAGGATGGTCAGCAGCAACCCAACCGCGATCGCGACCGTGATCGTCGTCGTCACCGTCTGGAATCGCCGCGCCATCAACGACCGCAACACAACCCGAGTCCCGCTGAGCGCCATCAGTGCACGCCCACCGTCGAGGGACCGGCGAGCGCTGCCAGGTCTTCCACCCGCTCGAAGTGCGACGAAGCCGCCGGATCATGGCTCACACACAACAACGCCGCGCCTGCCTCCGCGCACGCGCCCTTGATGAGCTCGATCGCCGCATCCGCGTTCTCGGGATCCAGGCTCGCCGTCGGCTCGTCGGCCAGCACCAGCGTCGGGCGCGCCGCAACCGCCCGCGCCACCGCCACCCGCTGCTGCTGCCCCACGCTCAATGCCTCGGGCCGCGCATCCACGCGCTCAATCCCCAGCCGCCCGAGCAACGCACGCGCCCGCTCGTCGTGCTCCTTGCGCGGGATGTCCGAGAACATCAACCCCGCCAGCACGTTCTCCATCGCGCTAAATCCGTGCAAAAGGTTGAACGTCTGGAACACCAGCCCCAGGTGCCGACCGCGGAACCGGTCCCTCGCCCCCCCGCGTAACGCATGCAATTCCTGCCCGGCGATCTCCACCCGCCCCAGCGTCGGCTCGAGCAGCCCGGCCACCAGGCTCAGCAGCGTCGTCTTTCCGCTGCCCGAGTGCCCGCGCAGCAACGCCATCTCGCCCTGTGCCAACTCGAAATGCCCAACGCGAACGACCGGCGGGGCGTCCACCGCCCCCCGGTCGTAGCGAAAGCTCAGGTCTTCGATGCGCAGGGCCGCGGCCATGGGCCAAGCCTACGCAGCACGCCGATTACTCGATCCGGAACTCGACGTCGTCCAGCCCGATCCGCCCCTGCGACGAACCCGAGCCCGGCCCGAACTCGAAACGCACCTGCTCGACATCCGACAGGTCCAGGCTCGTGCCATCTCGCAGGAAGTCGGCCAGCCTGATCGTGATCGTCTCGAACTCGTTCGACCACCCAGCACCCGAGCCATCGCCGGTGCGCTGGTAGGGCTCCTCGACGCCGCCGCCATACGTGCCGATGTTGATCGAACTGCTGCCGCCCGAGCCATCGACAAGGGTCACCGTGAAGCTGAGATCGCCAAGTTCGGCGGCCGTCTCCGGGCTGCGGCTGATCTGGCACGCCCGGAAGCTCAGCGATACAAACCCAGTCACGTCGCGATGGATTGGCAGCAGCGTGTACGTGTACGACGCCGGCGAGCCGCTCCACGCGAACGTCACCCCGCTCGTGTCGTCGGGCGAACTCGGCCGCGCCCGGCTCATGCCGTTCATCGGCTGCGAAGGGTTCCACGTGTACGAGCTGTCCAAGTCGCGCATCAGCCCCTCGAACACGCCGGTCACGCCGAGCGTCACGGTCGCGCCGCTGCTGGCCAGCGTCGTCGAACTCTGGGTCTGGAAGTCATCGACCACGAAGTCGTCACCGCCGCGGGCCGGGCGATACTCGTTGTCGACCACCGTCGTGTCGGCGATCGCCGAATAGTCCAGGCTCTCCCACTGCCGCTCGAGCACGTCACGCGCCGGCTCGTTGCCGCGCACGTAATGCTGGATGAGCGCCAGCCAGTCGATGAGCGCCACGCGCTGCACCTCGGGCCGGCCGATCTCGGTGCCCGGAGGCCCGCTGAAGTCGTTGAACCCGCAGCAATTGAAATCGTTGTGGTCGGCGCCCTGGATGTAGGTCACCTGCTTGTCGCCCGTGCCGCGCTCGTAGATCGCAAACGGCTTGCTGCCACCCCCCACGCTGCCACGCACGTCACCATCCGACGAACCGTAAATGAGGTGGAAGTTCGAGTCTCCTGGCAGCGCCCGATTCCCGAAGTCCGTCGGCGCGATGCTCGACACCACGAGGATGTCATCCAGCGAGTAGTTCACGGGGTTGTAGCTGCCCGTCACGATGCGGTCGTACGCCCGGGCCACGCCCTCACCACCGCGGCTGTGGCCGATCCACACCGTACGGCTCTGGTCGATGCGCCCATCCAGCACGCCACCGGCGATCGTGTCGAGGTTGCCAAAGAAGTAATCCGTATGCGTCAGCGTCGTGGTCGAGGCCGTCTCGATGCCCGGCACCGTGTCGTTCTCGTGGCTCATCACCACCCAGCCGTGGCTGGCGAAGTGGTCGTGCATGTAGTCGTACCACACATACTGCTGCCCGTTGCCGTGGCTGATGATCACCACCGGCACGTTCGTGCGGCTGGCGATATCACTCGGGTACGTCAACCGCTGCTCATCGCGAGACGTCGGAATGCCCGGAAAAGTCGCGGTATACGTCGCCACGCGTGTCGTCCCGACCGGCCCCAACGTCGTCAGGTCTTTGAACAGCCAGAACCCGACGCCGTCGTACCCATCGATGAGGTCGCCCGCGCTCAATTCGCCGTCACCATCGACATCGATCACCACGTCGTACGGCACGCCGATGCTCTCGCCGGCGTCGGCGTTCAGGAAGCCCGTGCCGCCCATCATCGCGATGTTGTCCGCCGTCGAAGCACCACCACTAAAGCTCGCCGGCTGCGGCAGCCCGCGCGCGTCCACGAGCATCGGGTCGGCGTCCCACTCGGCCGCCGACTTGTCGGCCACCAGGTACACGTCGACCGAGCCACCTGGCACGCCCGCCTGAGCCGGGTCGATGGCCACTGAAATCACCTCGCCCGCGCTGAACGTGCGAACATAATCAGCATGCGGGAATGCGCCAAGCTCGACCGCGGCAAGCTCGATCTGGGTGAAGTCGCCCGAAGGGCAGCCCATGTCGAATTGGTTCTGGAACTCCAGAAAATCGAACAGCGTCAACTCGCCGTCGCCGTCGAAGTCGGCCGCAAGGTCACCCACGTCGAACAGGTTCTGGAACTCCAGAAAATCGAAGAGAGTCAACGCGCCGTCGCCGTCAATGTCGGCGGGGCAATCGGCCTGCCCGTACGCCGCCGATCCAAGGGCCAATCCTGCCGCAACGGCAAGCAGCGCGCCCGTTCGTGTCATCTTCTGCATCTCTCGCTCCTTGGCTCCCCCGAGTTTGGTGAAAGTCTCTCGTGGTGGTTCGCGGCTCAGGGCAGCAACCGCACGTCGTCCAAACCGACCCGTCCCTGGGCCGATCCGTAGCTCGGGCCGAAGCGCAGCCGCACAGTTTCGATGTCGCCAAGGTCAACACCACTGCCATCGCGAGTGAAGTCGACCAGCCGCACGCGGACGGTCTCGAACTCGTTCTGCCAGCCAGCACCCGTGCCAAAGTTCGTGCGCTGGTACGGATCGCGCACCAACGTCGCGTACGTGCCGGTGAGCACGGCGCTCGCGTTGCCCGCACCATCAACGAGCTCGATCGTGAACCCGAGCCCGTCCAGTGTCGCCGTGGTCAGCGGATCACGAGTCGACTGGGCCACTCGCATGCTGATCGAACCAAAGCCGCTCAGGTCGCGCTCACCGGCGGGAAGCTCGAACTCGTACACCGAATCCGTGTTGTCCCACTCGAACACCACGCCCGCGGTGTCGTCGCTACCGCTCGCGCTTGCGCGGGTCATGCCGTTCATCGGGTCGGTGCCGCTCGTGGAGAACGCCGAGTCGTTGTCCTCCAGCCGACCCTCGGTCAGGTCGGCCACGTTGAAGCTCACGGCAGCCCCGCTGCTGGCCACCATGCTCGATGCCGCGCTCTGATAGTCGTCGATGACCTGCCCAACCGCGGGCCCGGGGTTCTGCTCGCGCACGATCGTCGAACTCTGGGCGATGCTCGGCGATTGCAGCGATTTCTGGTGCCGCCAGATGAATTCGTCAGCCCACATGTTGTCCTTGAGATACCGCTCGGCCAGCGCCAGCCACGTCGCGTTGGCGATGCGCTGGCCCTCGGCCCGGCCGATCGCCGTCCCCGGAGGACCGGTGAAGTCGTCGAAGCCGCAGCAGTTGAAGTCGTTGTGGTCGGCCCCATGCACGTAGGTCACCTGCTTCGAGCCCGTGCCGCGCTCGTAGAGCTGGTAGCTCTGGCGGTCGTCGCGGTGCGGGCAGCCGCACACGTCACCGTCGGCGGCGCCGAACAGCAGGTGGTAGTTCTGGTCGTGGATCTGGCTGGTCGTGCCCTGCCACACCGTTGGCGCGATGCTGCTGGTCACCTTGAAATCACTCAGGGAGTAGTGCGTCGGAACGTACACGCCATCGGTGATCTTGCTCGTCGCTCGCACCACGCCCTCTCCGCCGCGGCTGTGGCCGATCCACATGATGCGCGACGTATCGAGGCGACCAACCAGGTCGGGGGCGATGGTCTCGTAGTTGCCGATGAACGCATCGGCGTGCCGCATCATGCTGTCGCTGGCCGCCTCGATGCCGGGGATCGTGTCGTTCTGGTGGCTCATGACGACGTACCCGTGGCTGGCCATGTGCTGCTGCACGTAGTCGTACCAGCGGTAATCGTGCCCGTTGCCGTGCGCGATGATCACCAGCGGCATGTTCGTCAGGCTCATGTCGCTTGGGTACACAAGCAACTCACGCGTACGCGTCGAGGGCAGCCCCGGCCAGCTCACGGCGTAGTCGAGCGCCGGCGCGCGGTCGTATGGGCCAAGCCGCGTCAGGTCCTTGGCGTACCACATGCCCGTAGCGTCGCCCAGACCATCAACCAGATCACCCTCGGAAAGCATGCCGTCGCGGTCGGCATCGATCACGATGTCGTACCCGGCCGCCACGCGGGCCTCGGTCTCCGCCGGCGCCAGCAGCGAGGTCGCGTTGAGCGTGAACACGTTGGCGGAAAGCGCGCCGCCCGGGAACGTGATCGCCTGCGCGCCCGTGGCGCGAGCGTCGACCAGCATCGGGTCGGCCCCCCACTCCGCCTCGCTGCGTGCGGCCACCACGTACACGTCCACCGGCACGCCCATGAGCGCCGGGTGCTGCGGTGGGTCGAGCGCGACAGAGGTTGCCTGGCCGATGACGAACGTGTCGACGATCTCGATATGCGGGTACGCCGGCAGCGAGCGGCCGACGAGGTCGAGCCCGGCGATGTCGCTCGGGCACCCCGCGTCGAAGGCGTTCTGGAACGCCAGGAAGTCGAACAGCGTGAGGTCGCCGTCGCCGTCGAAGTCGGCAAGCGGGTCGCCCGCATCGAACAGGTTCTGGAACTCGAGGAAGTCGAAGATGGTCAGCATGCCGTCGCCATCAAGATCGGCCGGGCAGGCCTGGACGGTGGCGGCGAGGCCGGCGACGGACAACAGAGCGGCAAGGATGGTTCGGCGCATTGGACAACTCCCCAACTCCGGGCGGGCCTCGGAAACCGGCCGCCCCAGATGCACAGATTACAGCACCGGCGGCCCTACCGCGACGGAAAATGCCGAAAAAGTGGCCTAACGCCGCCATTTTGCGGCGCTTGGGCGGGGTTAGCCTCACTCCAGGGCCCCCACGCGGCCCAGGGCGAACGTGGCGGCCAGCGGGTCGGCGTCGGACCCGTCGAGCATGGCGGCGACGGCTCCGGCGGACGTCCGATAAGCCAACGACATCCCGTGCCCCGTGAACCCACCGCAAAACCAGACCGAGTCGTCATCGCTCACCGGGCCAACCAGTGGCATGCCGTCGGGCGAGAAGCCCATCGTGCCCGCCCACCGCGCCACGACCCGGATGGGCCGGTCGAGCAGCATCCGCGCGAAGCCCTCGATGGCCTCCTGTACGAGCGGGGTCGACTGGTCGTCGAGGGTCTGCTCGTTCTGGGTGAATCGGTTGCGGCAACCGCCCACGACGATCGTGCCGTTAGGTGTCTGGCGGATGTACTCGTGCCCGCGGTTCGCATAATACGCGTAGTCGAGCCGAGCACCCTCAGCTGTCAGCGCCAGCATCTGGCCGCGATTGGGTTGGACGATCGAGGCGAGCTTGGGTAGCAGCGAGCCGACGTAGGCGTTCGTGCACACCAGCACCCGCCGCGCACGCACGTTCGCGCCGGCGGTCCGCACCACGCAGTACCCATCATGCGCGTTCGCGGGTTCGATCGTGTGGACTTCCTGCCCGGCGAGAACGGCGCTGCCCAGTTTGCTCGCCAGCAGTGCGACGATCTCGGCGGGATTCACCGTCGCGTCGCCCGGATTAACCAGCCCGACGATCGGCAGGCCGCTCGCCCATGCGCTATCGGTCCCGGATTCTGCCAGCAAAACACCGAAACCGTCGGCCTGCAGCAGCGACGCCGATTCGACGATTTTGTCGGCCTCGTCCTGCTCCAGTGCCAGCAGGCAGCTCGGCGTGTGCTTGTACGTGGATAGCTCCGCGACACCCTCGGACTGGAGACCGCGGAGGTTTTCCTCGCTCCATCGCCAGACGTGTTGGGCGGTGGTTTCGCCCAACGCTTCGCGGGCGACCTTGTAGTTCTCAGCAAGCCCGCGCATCAGGAATCCCGCGTTGCGGGTGCTCGCGCCCGAGCCCGGCGCGTGGCGCTCGAGCACGACAACAGAAAGGCCGCGGCGGACCAGGTGGAGGGCCGCGGACAAGCCGCAGACACCACCACCGACCACGGCGGCATCAACGTCGATGGTCTGGGGTTTGGAAGATCTGTGCCAGTAGGGAACGGTCATCCGGCGTCAGCCAGAGACGTGCCCTCAGGCGGTGGCGAGGCGGGCGCCACGCGAGCCGCGTAGGAACCGGCGGCCGGCATAGGCCAGCAGGCCGATGCCCAGGGCCAGCACGAGCACCGTGGGCACCGAGATCGACAGGCCTGCGGCGTGGACGGCCATGCAGTCGGCGCAGAAGCCGGCGTGGGCGTGCGAGGCGTGGCAACCGTGGGTCGAGCAAACGTGCATCGTGCGTCTCCGAGTGTCTGGCCCCCGGCAAGCCATGCTGGGGGCGATAAGTGAAAAGTGTACCTCATCGAGAATCGAGTTTCAAGACTCGTTAGCGACAGAATCGGCAAGATCCGCCCCCAACCTGAGCGAAGGGTTCCGACACCCCAAAACAGCACTGCGGCGGACCATGGGGCCCGCCGCAGTGGGGTTGGATCAGATGTCAGCCCGAGGGCTTACTTCCGCTTGATCTTGTGGATCGTGTGCTTCCGCAGGCGGGGGCAGTACTTGTTGATGCCCTCTTTCATGCCCTCGGGAAGCCCACCACGGACGTTGACCGAGGTGCGATAGTTGAGGTCGCCGGTCTCGCTGCACTGGAGCCAGACGTATTCGCGGGCAGCGCCCTTCTTCTTAGCCATGGGTCACGTCCTCCGAGGCGTTCGGGAAAAGGTGCTTACTCGATGATCTCGGTCACGACGCCCGAGCCGATGGTGCGGCCGCCCTCACGGACGGCGAAGCGAAGACCGGCCTCCATGGCGACGGGCTTGCCCTCAAGGTCGACCTCGACCTCGACGTTATCGCCGGGCATACACATCTCGGCGCCGCCGACGAGGTTGACTTGGCCGGTCACGTCGGTGGTCCGCATGTAGAATTGGGGCTTGTAGCCCGAGAAGAACGGGGTGTGGCGGCCGCCCTCTTCCTTGGTCAGCACGTAGACCTCGCCCTTGAACTTGCGGTGGGTCTTGATGCTGCCGGGCTTCACGATCACCTGGCCGCGCTGGATGTCCTTCTTCTCGACGCCGCGGAGCAGCAGGCCGCAGTTGTCGCCGGCCATGCCCTCGGTCATCTCTTTGTTGAACATCTCGACACCGGTGATGGTGGTCTTGAGCGGCTCGGGGCGCAGGCCCACGACCTCGGCGGCATCGCCGACCTTGACCACGCCGCGCTCGATGCGGCCGGTGGCCACGGTACCGCGGCCCTTGATCGAGAACACGTCCTCGACGGCCATGAGGAAGGGCTTGTCGGCCTCGCGGGGCGGCTCGGGGATGTACGAGTCGAGCGCGTCGAAGAGCTCGTCGATGCCCTTGTTGGCGGCGTCGTCGCCAGGAGCCTCGATAGCGGCCTTGGCGGTGATGTGGACGATCGGGGTGTCGTCGCCGGGGAAGTCGTACTTGCTCAGCAGGTCGCGGACTTCCATCTCCACGAGCTCGAGGAGCTCGGGATCATCGACGAGGTCGACCTTGTTCAGGGCGACGACGATGTAGGGCACGCCCACCTGACGAGCAAGCAGCACGTGCTCGCGGGTCTGGGGCATGGGGCCGTCGGCGGCCGACACCACCAGGATGGCGCCGTCCATCTGGGCGGCGCCGGTGATCATGTTCTTCACGTAGTCGGCGTGGCCCGGGCAGTCGACGTGCGCGTAGTGGCGGTTGTCGGTCTCGTACTCGACGTGCGACGAGTGGATCGTCACGGTCTTGGACGCGTCACGGACGGTGCCGCCCTTGGTGATTTCGGCGTAGGTCTTGGCCTTGCCGCCGCGCTTCACCGCCGACCGGGCCGCCATGGCGGCGGTCAGGGTGCTCTTGCCGTGGTCGATGTGACCGATCGTGCCAACGTTCACGTGCGGCTTGGTCCGCTCGAAGACCTCTTTTGCCATCGCCGTCTACCTCCAGCATTGCCTTCGCGTCGGCCGCCCCGCTGAATGGGCTGTTGGCCGACCGGTTTCCTGATGAATCAAAGCCGGAATCCACGCGGAACCGGCGATGCCTGCTTCGAGCCCGGGTGGTCTGCCCGCGCCCTACACCCGCCCCAAAAACGGGCGGAGGGAACTATAGACTCGATCGGGCCCGACCGTGGGGCCCTTCCGGTAGCCTTCCGATGGCCCGGGAACGAGCCTGGAAGTCTGCCAAAGCCGCTGGTGAGATTTGAACTCACGACCTCACCCTTACCAAGGGTGCGCTCTACCACTGAGCTACAGCGGCACCGAGGGCTTCCCCCCGACTGGCGGGAAGATGGCTCACCCAACGGCGAGCCAACATGGTACCCAGTGGGCTATCGGCGTCAACCCGCGGCGACTTGCGTTTACCGGTCGTCGCTGCCGTCCTCACCCCCCAAAAGCTGGGTGCGGGCCAGGTCCTGGTACAGATCGCACCGGGCCATGAGCTGGTCGTGGGTGCCGATATCGACCACCTTGCCGGCCTCCAGCACCACGATCCGGTCGGCCCGGCGGACGGTGCTCAGGCGGTGGGCCACCACCACCGTCGTCCGGCCCTGGCTGAACTCGTCCATGGCTTCGTTGATGCGGGCTTCCGAGCCGGCATCGATCATGCTGGTCGCCTCGTCCAGAATCAGGATGGCCGGGTCCCGCAGGATCGCCCGGGCGATGGCCAGCCGCTGCCGCTGCCCGCCCGAGAGCGAGGTGCCCCGCTCGGCGATGCTGGCCTTGATGCCCCCGGGCATCTGCGAGACGAACTCGGTGGCCCGCGCCCGATCGAGGGCGGCCTGCACTTCCTCGTCGGTCGCGGTGGGCTTGCCGTAGGCCACGTTGTCGCGCACGCTGCCCTCGAAGAGCACCGTCTCCTGGCTGACCACACCCACTTGCTTGCGTAACGAGCGAACGGAGACCTTCGTAAGGTCGTGGCCGTCGACAAGCACGGCTCCCTGCTCGGGGTCGTAGAGGCGGTAGAGCAAACCCAGCAGCGTTGTCTTCCCCGAACCGTTGGGGCCGACGATGGCAACACGCTCGCCGTGCTTGATGGTGAGCGACACGCCGTTGACCGCCGGCGTGCGCGCGCCGGGATAGCGAACCGCCACGTCTTTGAGTTCGATCGTCTGGCTGTGACGCGGCAAGCGGTCGAGGCCGGACTCGTGGCCTGGTTCGGTGCTGGCATTCAGCAGTTCTTCCAGGCGCTCGGCCGCGCCCGCTGAGGTCTGCATGTCGTTGAGCAGGCCTGTAAGGGGCTTGAGCGCCGCGCCGCCCAGGGCCAGCCCGGCCAGCACCTTGATGAAGTCGGGCACTTCCAATTTGCCGTTAGTGATCGCCCAGAACGCCACGAGCACCAGCACGACCAGGATCAGGACGGTCAGCACCTCGACGAACGGCTTGGAGAGTGCCCGGGCCGTGCGGGCCTTGAGCATCTGGTGGTACACGCGGCGGTTGGCCAGGCTGAAGCGATGGGTCTCACGGCGCTCGGCGGTGTAGGCCTTGACCACCCTGAGCGCCTGGGCGGCCTCGGTGGCGATCGACAGGAGTTGGGCTCGGTGGCCCATCGCGGCCTTTGACGCCTTCTTGATTCGGCGGCCAAAGTAGCGGATAACGCCCCAGACCGCCGGCGCGATCAAGAGCGCGAGCAGCGAGAGCTTCCAATCGATGATGAACGCGAAGATGAGGGCGCCGAAGCCCTTGGTGACCTGGGTGACGGCCTTGCTGAGCAGCGCCTCGAAGCCGTAGGCGAGTTGGTCGGCATCGGCGATGAGGCGGCTCACGGCGTCGCTGCCGCCGACCGAGCCGGTGGTGGCCTCGCTCTGGCCCTCGCCCGTCCCTCGCTGGGCGGCAAGCAGGGGCATGAACAGCAACGACCGGAACGCCTGCCGGCGGATGCGCATGACCGTGCGGTGCACGACCGTCAGCGCCAGGAACGAGTGGGTGAACTGGAACACGCCTGCCGATAGCGCGAGGATCGCGATCAGGATGACCAGGAAGACAATGCTGGACCAGGCGTCTTGCGGGAGAGTGTCGACCACCCAGGTGGGGATCTGCCACGAGCCCTCGGCCTGGGCCTCGGCGTTGTGGTCCTGGGCGAGTTTCTGGAGGCCCTGCTGCTCCTTGAAGAGGCCGTCGACGATGGGCGAAGAGGTCAGCAAGCCGATCGCCAGGCTGCCTCCCGACAGCACCGCGCAGACGAGCGCCAGGGCGATGCGTCCCTTGAAGTCGAGCATGAGCCGTGCGAGTCGCCAGAAGGCCGGCATGGGCTGGGAGTATTGCCGATGCGACCCACCGGAGCAATGGCAGCGTACCGTTCCGGTGGGCCAGCACGGGCCCATGGGAGCCGGGGAGGGCCACGCATGGCCCAACTAGAGCGGGAACGGGGCTCCTGACGCACAAGCGACAGGTTGGCGTGTTTTTTGCATTGGTTCCGTTACGACCGCCCTGTGACCCCGGGGCACGACCCGGCCCGGCCGGAGGAGATTCTTGAGATGTTCCCAAACGATGACCTGACCAGCCGTGCGAGTAACGACCTGTTCGAGGCCCTGGAGCCCCGCAAGCTGCTGAGCGGCACCAGCACCCTGCCCGAAGCGATCTACATGCCCGAGGGCTTCAGCGCCCCGAGCGTGGTGGAGGTCGTGGAGTTGGCCTACGCCGACGACACCGGGAGCGCCGACTGGGAGCTATGGGCCCACTACGAGCGAGACGGCGCGGGCGACGAGATTGTGTGCATCGCCGACGGCACGCTGAACGCGGGCCACACCGACACGATCGCCGTGTGGGGCGACGGCGCCAGCCTGGTGCGGGCCGACGAGCCCTACAGCCTGGTGCTGCGTTCGAGCACCGACGACATCACCGCCCTGCTGCGGCACAGCGACTTCGACGCCCAGACCGCCCAACACTTCACCAATGTGGGCGACGACGACTTCGTGATCCCGGGCCTGCGCCGCGACGACTCGACATCGCGAGACTTCCTGGTGTTCCACAACACCGGCGACGACAGCGCGTCGGTGAGGCTCGAGCTCGAAGACTCCAGCGGCAATATGTACGTCTTCCAGCAGAACGTGCTGAGCAACCGCCGCGGCGGGTGGAACCTGCAGCAGATGAACAGCCTGCCGAACGACGTGTTTACCGCACGGATCACGAGTGACAACATGCTAGTGCTGGCGGGCACGCGGTACGCGCTCGAGCGCGACGTGGCGACCATCGAGTTACCCAACCAGACGCTGGCGGTGGCCGGCGCGCTGCTGGACGCCGAGTTTGACGGCGGCGGCGGCCCCGACGAAGACACGACCTTCTTCATCGCCAACCCCTCGGACGAGGCCATCCAGATCCGCTTCCGCACCGTCCAGCGCGACGACGGCCCCATCAGCGGACCGGCGACCTTCACGGCGATGGTGGGCGCCAATGACTCGACCTCCGTCTCGCTTCGAGACGTGGGCTTCAACGGCGGGGACGACGACTTCGGCATCGTGTACGAGGCCGACGCCCCGATCTCGGTGAGCGTGGTAACCGAGCGTCGCAGCAACCTGATCTTCACCCAGCCCGAGACGCGGGCCAGCGCGTCGTGGTTCTTCGACCAGGGCCGCATCGATCGCTTGCGCAGCGACGAGATCCGCACCGAGGACGTGTACCTGTTCAACCCGACCGCCACCTCGCAGAACGTGACGATCACGTTCACCTTCGCCGACGGCACGCGGATCGTCGAGAACAAGAGCCTGGACTCGCTGGAAGTCGAGGACGTTGATGGTCGGATCGAGGACTTCATCAGCCTGCCGACGGGCGGCCTGGCCTTCACCATCTCGATCGAGAGCACCGGCCCGTTGGTGGCGATGCTCGACCACTGGGACCCGATCGATCG
The DNA here is from genome assembly GCA_030426395.1 of Phycisphaerae bacterium. Classification (GTDB taxonomy): domain Bacteria; phylum Planctomycetota; class Phycisphaerae; order Phycisphaerales; family UBA1924; genus JAHCJI01. The sequence continues at coordinate 7,814 of JAUHYE010000019.1, read as the reverse complement.
GGCGTCGCCGGCCACGAGCCTGGGCGTGCCAACGGGCACCGTTTTGGACTTGGTCGACATCGCTGTGTTCTAAGCTCGTCGTTTGAATCTGCTCGGAACGACTTTGCTCGAGCGTGCCGCACACGCGCTCAGCTTTTTTTTGTGGATCATGGAGCCACGAAGCCCGTGCTCGCGTACTAACACGGGCGGCGGATACCGATGGGAACAGGAGGCTCTCGATGAACTGTCGACGCCCGTCCGTATCCCACATCCCTGGCGAATTCTTGCTCGAAGCGCTCGAACCCCGCAAACTGCTCAGCCACACCAGCGGCCTCGACCACGAATTGTTCATGCCCGAGGGCTTCAGCGCCCGCGACGCCGCGGAAGTCGTCGAAGTGACCTTCGCCGACGAGAGCGGCAGCACGGATTGGGAGCTGTGGGCCCACTACGAGCGTGACGGCGAGGGCGACGAGATCGTCCAAATCGCCGAGGGCACGATCGATGCGGGCCAGACACAGCGTGTCGCGATCTGGGGGCTGGTCAATCAGACCTACAGGCCGACAGGGCCCGGCTTTATCAGGCTCGTCCGCCCCAACGAGCCGTACGCCCTGGTGCTGCGCAGCGCCAGCGACGACGTGACGGCGCTGCTGCGCCACAGTGACTTTGGCGCCCAGACGGCACAATACTTTACCGACCGCAGCGAGACCGAGTACACGCTCGCGGGCATCCGCCGGAACGATGACGCGTCGCGCGAGTTTATCGTGCTCTACAACAGCAGCGAGCGCGACGCGACCATCTGGCTCGAACTTGATGACGGCGCGGGCAACATCTATCGGTATCGCACCATAGTACCGAGCGAGCGCCGTGGCGGGTGGGACATCCGCGACATGCCGGGCCTGCCCGAGGGCGTGTACACCGCGCGTGTGTCGGGCGACGAGGCGTTCGTGCTGGGCGGCACCCGCTACGCGCTGGGGCGGGGCGCGGCAACGATCGAACTGCCTGCGCAGACCCTCGCCGAGGTTGGCGTGATCCTCGACGCCGAGTTCGACACCGATGACGAAGACGGGGACGACACACTCCTGTTCGTCGCGAACCCTGGCGAGACGGATGTCCGGATCGAGTTCAGAGCGTTTGCCGGCGACGGCGGGACACTCGAGGGACCGGCCAGGTTCGTGGTGAACCTGGCGGCGGGCGAGTCGACGCGCGTTTCCTTGCGCGGGCAGGGCTACACCGACGCCGACGACGATTTTTCGCTGACCTATCGCGCCGACGCCTCGATCACAGTAAACACCGTCATCGAGCGCCGCAGCGAATTGTCTTTCGGCCAACCAGAGACACGGGCGAGCAACGAGTGGTTCTTCGATGGGGGGCTGATCGGGGAGGTGCAGGGCATCGGATCCGAGGTGTTTGAGACCGAGGACGTGCTGCTGTTCAACCCCAGCGGATCGTCGGTTGATGTGACCGTGACGTTCACGTTCTCCGACGGCACCCGCATCGTCGAGAACCAGCGTCTGTCATCGCTTGCTGTGGCGAGCATTGACGGGACGCTCGACTACGACGCGAGCATGGGCGCGCCCTTCGAGGGGCTCTTCTTCTCAGTGTCGATCGAGAGCACCGGGCCCATCGTGGCGATGCTCGAGCTCGAGCGCAGAGTCGCCGACACCTCGCAGGGCGCTCCCATCGGCACCGTGGCCGACCTGGCCGAAATCGCCGTGTTTTGAGTGGCCTGCTTCAGGCCGCCAGGCCATGGGGCCGATACGCTTGGGTGATGAACAGCCATCGCTTAAGCGTCGTGATTTGTCTGGTGTGGGTTGGCCTCGCGGCCGGGGTAGCCCGGGCCCAGGAAGACGCCGAACCGACGGAGGCCTCGCCCGAAACCGGGGAGTTACCCGAAGCCATCCGCAAGCTCCTGCTGGGCGTCAGCGAGCCTGGGGCGAGCGGCATGGGCACCATCGCCGTCGAGGGCGCCGTGCTGCCCGAACGACCCGGCCTCTTACGCCAGACGCCGTATGGCGAGTGGGCGTTCGTGTTCATGGGCGACGATGGGCAGGCCAAGGCAATGGTGCTGCTGCCGTGCCGCCAGCTCGAGCGGATGATCGAGTCGGTGAGCGACCTGGAAGAGCCGGCCGTTCGGCTGACCGGCAGCCTTACGGTGTACGACCGCGTGAACTACCTGCTGCCGACCAACTACGCGGTCATTACCGCGCCGGTGGTCGCACCCGCCGAGGCCGAAGAGGGCGAGGGCGCAGAAGCGATCGACCCGCTCACACGCATCGATCCTGAACTGCGCGACATCGCCGAAGCGTTGGAGGCAGGCCGCTCGCGGGCGAGATCATTGCAGGCCCCGATCGTCTCGCCACCCGCAACACGAGATCCGACCGATGGCGGGGCCCAGGCGGAGGTCGAGGTCGAGCGCGACGCGTTGCAAGAGGGCGACCAACTGGTTCGCCGACGGGCCCGGCTCGAGCGGCAACGCGGGTTGTGGACGCTTCGCTTCGATCAGGACGCCGACGGGACTGCGATGGAGACCCCGCTGATGGTGCTGCCCAACAGTTCGTTGCGTGCGATGGAGCGATCGGTGAGCCGCTACGGCGACCAGATCGCCTTCGAGGTCAGCGGATCGGTGTACCGGTACGGCCGCCAGCCGTATGTGCTCATCACGATGTACTTCGTGCAGCCGCTCGAGGGCCTGAAGCCTCGCGGGTAGTCAGCCGCCCGGCTCGGCCTCTGGCTCCGGCATTTCTTCGGTTTCGGCCGGCTCGATCGCTTCCGGTTCGGGTTTGGGATCGGGCAGCTTGAGCAGCCCGCGAGCGTGCGCATACTCGCGATCACCGGCCGGGCCCTCGATGAACATCTCGCGCGTCGGCGTTCCCAGGATGGCCTTGACGGCCATGGGCCGGCGTGAGAGTTCTTGTGCAGCGGCCAGGCGTTCGCTGGCTGGCGTCATTCGAGCGAGCCCGCTGGTGATGGGCAGCGGCTCAGGAGCGGACGCATCGGTAGGCGTGCGCAATTCCATCGTCGCGACACGGCTGAGGTATTGCGACCAGGGCTTGTGCCGCGCCACGGCATCGGCGGCGCGCTGCAGCAATGCGGGGTCCGCCTCCGAAGCGACGAGGAGGTCTTCGACATAGGCCGGCTCGGGCAGCAGCGCGTCGGCGGCGGCGCGGCGGATGTCGGGACGGTCGGTATAGAGGAGCGATCGCACGGCGATCAGGCCGTCGTCTCCGCCCAGCCGCGCGAGCACGGCAACAGCGGATGGGATGAGCGCGGTGGACTGTTCGGGATCGGCAGCGGCCAGGATGCGCGAGGTCTGCTCGGGGGTTGGGGTGAAGCCGCTCTCGAGAAGGCTCAGGATGGCTCGCATTGCTCCGGTGCGCGTGGGCTCGCCGTGCTCGAGCCAACGAAGCACGGCATCGATCGCGGCGGCATCGGGCGAGCGTCGGAAGGCGCGCAGCATGACGGCGGCGACATCGGGCTCGGTCTCCTTCCGGAGCGCCACGCTGAGGCGGGCGGCCGAGCCTTCGGGCACGATGCGGTCGACCAGAACGGCGGCCGCCTGGCGAATCTGGGCCTGCGGGTCTTCGAGCAGGTTGGTGAGGGCCGCAGCGACCTCGGGTCCAGGCGTTACGCCGCGCTCCAGGTCTCGCAGCAAAAGCTCGGTGCCGAGCAACCTCAACGACGGTTCGGCATCGGCGAGCATGGATGCCAGCACCGCTGGCCGCTCGGCTGCCGGTAGAGCGGCGTACAGGCGGCGGGACAATTCGGTGAGGCGAGTAACCAGATCTCGCTCACGTGAAGCAAGACGCTGGCCGCGAGACCGAACGCTCTCGGCGAGCATGGTGCGCCAGGCGAGTTCGGTCAAGTGCTTGTGCCGACCGAGCCATTGGCGCCAGGCCTCGGGATCGGCGCCCAATTCCTCTCGGCCTGTCATGGTGACCAGCGCTTGTGCAACGGCCCGGCGCTGTCCGTTGTTCGAGGCTTCCAGCCACGCGACCAACGCCTCGCACGAGGCCGGCTCGAGCGAGCGGGAGAGGATCGAGAGGCATGTCGTGCGGGCATCGCTCGACACGCCTTCGAACGACCAGCGGGCCTCGCCTTCGGCGGTTGTCGATCGCAGCCCGCGGATGAGCGCGGTTGCCAGGGCTTCGTTCTGCGCCTGGTTCTCGGCGGTGTCGTGCAAGAGCCGGAGCGCTGCGGCGGGGTCCTCGGCCAGCCAGGGCTGTGCGATGGCGTGGCCGGTATCGGTGGTGAACCGCCGGAGAATCTCGCGAGCGACGTGGGTCCTTGTCGCTTCATCTCCAGCGGATGCCAACATGGCTACGGGATCGAACGCCGGTGCGGCGACCTCGCTGTTGGAACTCTCCTCCGGCGGGTCGTTCGGCTGGTTGGCAGCTTGGGCAACGACCGCGCAGCACAGCACGGCCAGCACGGCTGGCACCAGCTTCGATCGGCCTCGCATCGATCCACACGGCATCATGTCAGCATACGCCGGCATCCCGGATATACAACGCCCACAAGCCCTTGGCATTCCAAGAAATACGCCCCAAGGGGCGAACAGAACGCAACTTCCATCGGCCAGCGACATCAACCAGCTTCAGGCGTCTGGGTCTTGCTCCGACTCCGGCCCGGAACCATTCGACCCACCCAACCCGTTTGCCACCACGGAACGCGCCTCGATGGCCTGGTGGATGGCCTCGGCCTGGGGCCGGGGATCCCAGCAACTGGCCCGGTCCTCGCGGTCGACGACCTCCCGCAAGGTGAGCAGTGCCTGCGTGAACGCGGCCCAGCCGAAGGCCAGCACGACGAACAGCAAGATGGTCAGGGGCAGCCAGACCAAGAGTTGGAAGTCGTCCACCCCAGGCATCGCGGTACCATACGCGTACGCGTAGGCGATGGACACGCCACGCACCAGCAACCACAGCGAGAGCAGGATCACCGCGATCAGCGCGAGCGTCAGGCCGGGACGGGCGATGAGATGAGCGGCAGCGCGTTGGATCGCGTCAGGGGCGTCGGCGTCGTTGGTGCCGATCGCCGGGACGGCCAGCAGCAGCAGCACCGTCGACAGCAGCACGGCCAGCACCGCCACGAACCCGATAAAGGTCGCAAGCGAAGCCCCAAAAGCCCCACCGATCCAGCCCCCCACCGCCACCGCCAGCCAGGTCGCCAGCATCAGTCCCACGAGCGTCGAGACGTAGGTCGAGACGCACAGCCCACAACTGGCCAGCATCGCCGGGAGGCGGCCCCAGACCTCGGCCCGCGTCGGGCGGGCGGCGATGGTGCGGGCGATGGCGGTGCCCGCTGCGCATACGGCCGCGACCAGCCAGGTGAGGCGGAACCAGCCCCACACCGTGTCCCAGAAGCCCTGCTCGCCGATCCAGGGCAAGAGGTGCTCGGCCGAGATCGGCATCGCCCACGACGCGGCCAGGGCGGCCAAACCGGCCAGGGCGATGGTCAGCGGGTGGAAGGCCAGCCCGCAGGCCCGGAAGACGAAGGCGGTCGATTCGGCCAGTTCCGACCACGAGCCGGGCTCGGCGACCGTCCACGGGTGGGCGGTGCGGTCGCTCTGGTCGTACTCCGGCGGGCGGCTGGGCATCGTGGGGGGTCCCCTCCTGCGGGTCTGGTTGCCACGATCCTTGGCCCGCCGGGGGTCGAAGTGGCCGCCGGGGCGGCAACAATCGACTGTCGGGCATCGGTTTCCGCCCTTTCGGCCTCGTGGCCGGCGGGCCGGGCCGACCGGAGCGAGCATGATCGACGCCACCGTCCGCTGGACCCTGTACATCGTGTCCCTCATCGTGGTCGGCCCCATCGCCGGCCTGCTCATGGGCCTCACCGACGGGCCGGACGGCTCGGCGGGCACGGCCGTTGTCTCGACCAGCCCGGTCGTTGGCGTCATTTCACTGCTGCTGGGCACGATCCTGGCGGCTGGCATCGGCGCTCTGGCGGCCTGGCGATGCGGCCTGCGGCCGGGGCTCACGTGCGCGGGCATCGTGGTGTGCTGGATGGCCGGGATGTCGGCCAGCACGCTCTCGGCCGTCTCGGCAACCGGCGATGGGCCCTGGGGCGCCTTCGTCGTCGAGGGCGTGCTCGTGGCAGCCTGCCTGGTGGGCATCGGCGTCGTCGTCGCCCTGGCGGCCCAGCGGCACGCGCCACAGCCCGGCGAGCACGTCACGCCGCAGTCGGCCGAGTCGATGGAGGCCGAGCACTCCCTGAAGTTCTCCGGTCGCGCGGCGGCGGGCGTCGTCATCGCCGTTGCCGCCGGCGGCACGGCGGCGTGGATGCTGGCCGTCACCGACCTCAAGGGCCAGACCATCGCCGCGGCGGCCATCGCGGCCATCGCCATCGCGGTGGTCGTCAAGCTTGTCGACCTCAAGACCCCCGCGCTCGGCGCCCTGGCCGCGGCGGCCTTGCTCGCCATCGTCGGCCCGGCCTACGCCATGGCCACAGTGCCCACCGACACCGCCCTGGCGGCCGCGTACGCCCAGGCCCTGCCGGGCATCGTCCGCCTGACGCCGCTTGATTGGGCCGCCGGCACGCTGCTGGGCACGCCCATCGGTCTGGCCTGGGCCGCGTCCATCGTCAAGCGTGCGGAGTCTTAACTCGCCTCTTCCCTTCTGGCATAGTCCGATGTCCCACGAGGTTCTTCTTTGACCATGACCCAAGACCCTTCCAACACCTCCATGCCCGACATGCAGTCGAGCGCCGACCCGCGAGAGATCGCCATCGACCGCGTGGGCGTCCGCGAGGTCGTCTACCCCATCAAGCTGCGCACGCGCGCGGGCGGCGAGCAGGGCTCGATCGCCAACGTGGGCATGTACGTCGCCCTGCCCCACACGCAGAAGGGCACGCACATGAGCCGCTTCATCGAGGTGCTCGAGGCCCACGCCTGCGAGCCCATCACGCCGGAACAATTCCCCGGCATCGCCCGGGCCATCCGCGAGCGTCTGAACGCCCAGAAGGCCCACATCTCGGCCAGCTTCGTCTACTTCATGAAGAAGAAGGCCCCGGTCACCGGCATCGAGAGCCTGATGGATTACAAAGTAACCTTCGCCTGCACCGCCAACGGAACTCCGGAAAACGACGACTTCGTCATGACTGTCGCCGCCCCGGCCACCAGCCTCTGCCCGTGCAGCAAGGAGATCTCCGCCTACGGCGCCCACAACCAGCGCTGCGAGATCACCGCGTCGGTCCGCTTTACCGGCGAGATGTGGATCGAGGACCTCGTCGAGATCTGCGAGGGCGCGAGCTCACTCGAGGTCTTCGCCCTGCTCAAGCGGCCCGACGAGAAGTACGTCACCGAGCACGCCTACGACAACCCGAAGTTCGTCGAGGACATCGTCCGCGACCTGGCCATCGCGCTCGACGCCGACGAACGCGTCCGCTGGTACGCCATCAGCAGCGAGAACTTCGAGAGCATCCACAGCCACAACGCGTACGCGGAGCTGGAGCGCAAGAAGGTGTAGCCCACCCCCGAACGCCCATACCCCCCCGCGGAGCGGGCAAACGGCAACGGCCGGGGAAAACACCCCCGGCCGCCACCGGTTTCGGAGTTGAAGATAGATCCGCCTCAGGCCGCGTCGGCCTGGGCCCCCTGCTGGTTGCTGGGGTTGCCCAGGAAGACCACCTGGGGCGCCGACCACGCGCTGTAGCGTGGCAGGCGGTCGGGGCTGCCGGCGCCGGCGGCGCCCTTCACCCCGCGGATGCGGTAGTAGGCCCTGGGCGTCCCGTTGGGCACGCCCGTGTCGAGCGTCTCGCGGGCGGGCACGCTGGTGATCGTGGTCCAGCTCACCCCATCGGTGAGACTGCGCTGGACCTCGTAGAACGTGCCCTGGGCGACC
>JAUHYE010000145.1 GCA_030426395.1 Phycisphaerae bacterium | reverse complement strand
AATTCGTCAACGACGTGGCCGTTTTCGAGGACGCCGAGGGCCCGGCCCTCTTCGTCTCGGGCGACTTCACGCGGGCCGGCGGCGTGGGCTCTGCGTGGGGCGCACTCCTCCAGGGATGTAGGGCCTGCCCAGCCGACCTCGACGGCGACGGCGTGCTCACCGTCTTCGATTTCCTGGCGTTCGGCAACCTCTTCGACCTGGCCGACCCGCTCGCCGACTTTGACGGCGACGGCGCGTTCACGATCTTCGACTTTCTTGCCTTCCAGAACGCCTTCGACGCCGGCTGCGGCTGAACGCCTCGAATCCCAGAAATTCCATCGCAACCCGGCGCCGCTCCCGCCTGTACCAAGGCCGGAGCGGTTCGGCATCATGCGATCATCCCCCGGGCCGGCTTCGAGCATTCAGGGGAGGTTTTCCAATGCGTAGGTTCCAATATGTTCTGGCTCTGTCCGTCGCCATTCCGGCCGCCGCCAGCCTGGCCCAGTCCGTCGATCAGCCCTTCGAGGTCGCCACGCTCAGCCTGGCGGCTTCGTTCGAGGGGCAAAACCTCCGGCCGTGGGCGCTGGCGGTGGGAGACATCGACGGCGATGGCCATCTCGACGCGCTGACCGCATACGCGGGTAGCAGCGGCATCAGGTACCTGCGCGGCGACGGCGCCGGTGGCTTCGAGTATGTGCCGACCAACCCCTTCCCACGCACGTTCGACGTGCTGCTCGAGGATTTCAACGGCGACGCCCTGCTCGACCGCGCGGTCTCCGTCGTTGACGATGAGAATCTGCAGATCGCCTTCGGCAACGGCGATGGCACGTTCGCCGAAGCGGGCACATACCCGGTGGCCTACCCCTATCTCGCGTCGGCCGACCTCGACGGCGACGGCGATCCCGACCTCCTCTGCAGCAACGACGGCATCACCGCGCTGTACAACAACGGCGACGGCACGTTCACTATCTCAGACATCGCCGACGAACGAGTCGGCAGGCCCCGAATCCTCGACCTGGATGGCGACGGCGACCTGGACATCGCCGTTGGCATCGATCACGGCTTCCGCGTGTACCTCCATGACGACGGGCAATTCGTGCCGCTCGGGGTCAACGAGTTCCAGACGCCCCGCTCCATTGCCGCCGGCGACATCAACGGTGACGGCGTGCCAGACGTGATCGTGATGGCCAATCCGTTCAGCCCCGTCCTCAAGACGTACCTCGGCGTGGGCGACGGCACGTTCACCGAGTTGGATGACGTGCCCGACCCACGCGCCGTCGGCGACTCGGCCCTCTACGACGCCAATGGCGACGGCTGGCTCGATCTGGTCGTCAGCCACGTCGCCGGCGACGGCATCGCCATCCGCCTGGGCGATGGCGCCGGCGGCTTCCTCGAACCCGTGCTCTACAAGGGCGGCAAGGAGCCACGCCGCATGATCATCGCCGACGTGAATGGCGACGGCCAGCCCGACGCCGTGACCGCCGATTTCGGCTCGGACACGGCCACCACCATCCTGGGCCGCAGCGACGGCACGTTCGCGGCGGCGCAGGTGCTGCTGCACCGCCGCGGCCCCTCCCTTGCAACCATGGGAGACATCGACGGCGATGGCGACGGCGACATCGCAAGCACGGCTAGCAGTTCCGAGCCCGAGTACGGCGAAGGACTCTTCATCCGCGGAGCAGCCGGCTACGACACGGCGGGGGTGCCGCTTCCCTTCATCATGTTTGAGGGCGAGAAGAAGCTCGCCGACATGGACGGCGACGGCCTGGCCGACCTCCTGACCATCAGCCGCGACGTCTACGTCGCCATGAGCAACGGCGACGGAACCTTTGCCGACCCGGCGGTCTACGAGATCGACTCGTCGCGTGCGTCCCGCCGCTTCCTGCTGGTGGACGACATCGACGCCGATGGCGATGCCGATGTCGTGCACCTCACCGAAGATACTCGCGAGTCGCTCGTCTTCGTGTTGACCAACAACGGCGACGGCACGCTCTCGGCGCCGACGATCTACGACTGGGGGGAGGGGCTGGTCGATCCCCACCTGGCCGACCTCAACGGCGACGGCTTCCTCGACTTCGTGGCGAACGCCTGGCGGGGGGGCGGCCTCGACGATGCGGCCGCGGTCTCGCTCAACCAGGGCGATGGCACGTTCGGCCCGGTGGTGTACTACGTGGACGACGCCAACCACCTCACGCCACTCGACGCCGACGGCGACGGAGACGTCGATATCGTGCGCCTCGGCTTCGTCGACCGCCACTTCCTGCCCAACGACGGCGATGGCACGTTCGGCACGCCCGTTCCGATTCCGCAACTCGAAGAGGTGATCCGTCCGGTCGCCATCGACGGGTTCGACGCGGACGGCGATGGCTGGCAGGACATCATCGTGACCGGCATGCCGTTCTTCACTTCCGACTACAGCAACGTCTACCTCCTGCGCGGCGGCCCCGATGGCTTCGGCGAAGCGCAGCTGGTCATCTCCGGCGATGAGATCTCCCACTTCACCACCGGCGACAGCAACGGCGACGGCCTGACCGACCTCATCGTGTCGGACTTCGGCGACGACAGTGTTGCCGTCGTGCTTGCCAAGCCGCGTTTCGTGTGCCCCGCCGACCTCGACGGCGACGGCGCGCTGACGATCTTCGACTTCCTGGCATTCGGCAACCTCTTCGACCTGGCCGACCCGCGCGCCGACTTCGACGGCGATGGCGCGTTCACGATCTTCGACTTCCTGGCGTTCCAGAACGCGTTCGATGCGGGGTGCCGGTAAACCTCAGAGTAGGTGCGGATGGCTTACCCGCTCCCACCCGGACCAGCACCTGGTGCGCCCCGAAGCCCGGGCCGAAGCTCATCATGAGCGCCCGGCCGGGCGCGGGGGTCGAGCGAAAGAGGGCGTCGAGGATGAACACGACCGTGCTCGAGCTCATGTTGCCGTACCGGCGCATGATCTGGCGTGCCAGGTCCACATCGCCGCCCAAGGGCGAGAGCACCGCTTCGATCCGGTCGAGGATCTTGACACCCCCGGGGTGGATGACGAAGTGGGCGATGTCGTTCAACCGCAAGCCGTTGCGCTCCAGCATCGGCGCGGTGGCGCTGCGGAGATTCCGGGCGATCACGTCGGGCAGGCTGGGGTCCAGATTCATCAGCAGGCCCGTGTCGGTCAGGTGGTAGCCCAGCAGGCCGGTGGTCTCGTCGACCTGGTGCATGGCCCAATCCTCGATCGTCGCCCGGCCGGGCGAGTCCTCGCAGCCAAGCACCGTGCACGCGATGCCATCGGAAAACAGCGCCGAGGCCACGATGTTCTCGATCGAGAAGTTGCCGTGCTGCATCGTGTTGGAGGGGAACTCGACGTTCAGAACCGCGGCGGTGCGGCCCGGGCGGCCGCTCAGCATCTCGGCGGCATAGATCAGTGCCGAAGCACCCGCCGCGCAGCCCATCTCGGTGACGGGCAGCCGCAAGAGATCGGAGCGCATGCCGAGCGCATCGGCGATGTACGCGTCGACCGAGGGGATCATGTACCCCGTGCACGATGTGGTGATGAGCACGTCGAGTTCTTCGGGCTTCACGCCGGCCTTTGCAAGCGCGTCGGCCACGGCCCTGGTTCCCAGCTCGATCGCGTGCTCGCGATAGCGTGCCGAAGCCTCCGTCAGCCCGCAGGGTGTAAAGATCTCTTCGAGCGTCAGGAACGAGTGCCGCGCCTCGACGCCGGCGTTGCGCAGGATGCGCATGCCCTTGACCCGCGTTGCGCGGTCGCTCCCGCCCAGCCACCGCTCGAACGCCCGCTCGACCGCGGGGCCGGAGTGACGAAGCGGCGGCAGCGCGGTGTGGGTGGCCAGGATGTTGAGGTGTCCCTCACGCATAGAGCGGGGGATCATTGCGCTTCGCCAAGCCGGCTCGCTGGCGAGCCGAGCAGACCCGTATGATCCCCAACGGCTCGGCGGGCCGCCCTACAGCTCCCGATACTTATCGATCGTCTCACGCACGCCGTGTGGGTCGCGGATGTCCTTCATCGTGATCTCGATGCCCGATTGGCCGCTGCTTGAGATCTCCATCTGCCCCACGTTGAACACGCGGTCGATGAAGCTCTGCTTGACGGCGATGTTGCGGATGTTGTCGTGCAGGACCTCGCTCGTCGCCCGACTGAAGAGGCCGTGGCTCTCGGTGGTGCGCTTGGTGGTGATGTCCAGGCACGCGCTCATGGTCTTGAGGAACCACACGAGCATCGTGATCGCCGCGGCCAGGAACACCAGCAGGCAGATGATCAGCCAGAACGTGTCGCCCGGCCACAGCGACTCCTTCCGCACCGCCGCGAACAACGCCAGCACGCCCGCCGCGGTCATGAGCAGCGTGAGCCCCATGAACGAGAACGGTCGCGCCCGCAGCATGGCCGGGCGGAGCCTGAGCACCTGCACCTCGGGACCGAACTCGCTGGGCAGGCCGGCTGCGGCGGCGCGGTCGACGCGTTCGGGCTTGCTGGCGGTGGTGTCGGCCTTGGGCCGATCGGCCTCGGGACTCGTGCCGGGCCTTTCGGGCCTTTCGGGCCTTTCAGGAGTAGCGGGCTTCTCGGGCTTGTGCTCTTCCATACAGAATCCCCCACTGGTGTGCGGCGCGAGCGGCTCGCGACAGTGTAGGGCTTGCTCCCCCACCGACCTGCCCGGACCTACCGGCCCAGGAACTCGCCCACCACCCGAAGGGGCTCGATGTTGTCGCAGGTGATCTTGACGGCCGACATGATCGGCACCGCCAGGAAGATGCCCGGGATGCCCCACATCCAGCCCCACAGCATGATCGACAGGAAGATGACCACCGGATTCAGCACCAGCCGCTTGCCCAGGACCATGGGCGTGATGAAGCTGCCTTCAATGGTCGTGAGCGTGTAGTACACGGCCGGCACAAGAAGGATCTGGCCGACGTGCTCGAAGTTGGCCGCCGCGACCACCGCCACCGACAGCACGCCCACGATCGCGCCGCCGAAGGGGATGAAGTTGAGGATGGCCGCGGCGATGCCCCACAGCAGCGGGTTGGGCACGCCAAGCAGCCACATGGCGGTGCCGATGGCCACGCCCAGGCCGGCATTGATGAGCGTGATCGTCACGAAGTAGAGCGCCACGTCGTGGTGCACGTGGTTCACGACCTCGACGGCCAGCTTCTTGTCCTTCAGTTTGGGTATCACGCGGACGAGTTTCACCAGGAACATGTCGTCGGCGGCCAGCAGGAAGTACAGCAGACCGATGGTCAGGAACGCGTTGGCGGCGATGTACCACGTCTGGCCGAGTAGGAATGGCGTGATGGTGGCCTTGGTCACGCGCACCTCGACGGCGTCGTCCTCGGGCGCTTTGGTGATGGCCTCGACCTGTTCGCTGGCCTGCCTCAAGCCCTCGACCCGCTCGCGGACGCCGTGGAACTTGCGCTCCATCTCCCGCATCTCGTTGGGCATGTCTTGCAGCCACGCCGTCGCCGGCGTGCTCAAGAAGTACGCCGACGCTCCGATGCCGCCAACCACGACCAGCAGCACGAACGCGGCGCCAACTGGCGAGGGAATGTGCAAACTCCAACGGAGCCAACGCACCAGGGGCCCGAGCATGATCGCCGACAGCACCGCCAGCACCATGGGCACCAGGATCGGCTTGGCGACATAGATCGCCGCGATCACGGCGAGCACGAACAGGCCCGTCAGCATGAACGATCGCACGTCGAGCGGACCGCCAAGCCACTTGCCCAGGCGCGTCACGTCCGGCGGAAGCTCGTGCTCCTGCTTATCTTGGGTTTCGCTTTCTTCGCTCACCGATGTACGCCCAACGGCCCTCCATGCGGGGTCATGCTGAGCATAGCACGGGATTTACCTTTTCGTGGCCCCGTCGGCGGCACGCCGGCCGATGCCCGGGAAGTCGGTAAACAGCCCCGCGACCCCGTATTCATGGAAGAAACGGGCCATCGCCCCGGGCTCGTCCTTGAACGTGTACGGATACAACATGAGACCCAATTCACGCGAACGCCCGAGCAAGGGCAACGGTTCGCCCGTGTTCTCGTCCTCGATGAGCTTGCGGTTGATGCCGAGCCCGTGGCAGAACCCCGCCGCCCGCTCCAGGTCGGCGTCGCTGGGTTGCTCGCCGACGTTCCACACCAGCCGCAGCCTCGCGCCCGCCACGCGCAGCCGTTCGAGGGCTCCGAGGTCGAAGCACTGGATCACCGCCAGGTCGTCCTCGCCGAGGTACCCGTGGGCCGCCAAGGCCTCGCGCACGGCGAACTCGACGTTCTGGCCGTTTTCGAGATGGAACGCCGGCTTCTTGGGCTCGGGGATCACACCGACGGGCGACCGTCCGTCCTGGCCGCCGATCGCGTTCAGCCGATCGACCAGCCGGAGGAACTCCTCGAACGTCGGCACCGCCCCGCCGACATCCTTGTACGTCACCCGCAGCGTGCGCACCTCGTCGCTGGTGAAGTCGATCCAGTAGTACCGCCCGTCTTCCCGTGCTCGATCCGGGAACCGCTCGGCCACGTCCGTCACGCGCTCCATGATCACGTCGTGGGCGCAGATGGCCACGCCGTCCCTGGTGAGCACGACGTCGGGCTCGAGGTAGTCGGCGCCCATCGACCAGGCGAGGGTGTACGCGGCCAGCGTGTGCTCGGGGAGGTGGCCGCTGGCCCCGCGATGGGCGAGGACCAGTGGCTTGTCAACGGGGCCATCGCCGGCAGCCGGCGCATGGCCGAGGCATGCCAGTGTGGCCAGAGCAAACAGGACTGCGACAACGCAACGCATACAAAGAGCTCCCTCGGCGGATGGTTGGGAGCATAGCGGACGCGCACGCACGGTTCGCGAGCTTTGCGCACTCCTAACACATCGAGTAGCACTCGACGATCAGCGGCGACCGAACGCTTCGGCCA
>JAUHYE010000018.1 GCA_030426395.1 Phycisphaerae bacterium | reverse complement strand
CGTTGACACCGAGATCCAGATCACGACGATCATCGTGCGTTCGAGTGCGTCTGATCCGTACACCGTTTCGGACGGTGGCGACCTGCTTAACCAGATGTCCAACCACTGGCGTACGCAGCAGACCGGCGTCCGTCGTGATACGGCGTCCCTGATCAGCGGCCGCAATTTCGATGGCGGCGTGCTTGGCGTGGCGTGGATCGCTGGCACCTGCTCCCGTTCCACCGGCTACAACGTGAACCAGTACGTCTCGCTGAGTACCGGTGCCCGCGTCGCGGTGCAGGCCCACGAGATCGGCCACAACAACAACGCCCCGCACTGCTCGGGCGGCGACTGCCGCATCATGTGCCCGGGCATCGGCGGGTGCGCCGGCGACATCAGCCGCTTCGGCACGTCGTCGAAGAACATCATCCGCAACTTCCTCGACGCCGTGCCTTGCATCGACGAGTTGGTGACCGAGCCCGAGCCCCAGCCGCTTCCGTTCAACGACGAGTTCGATGTCTCGCGCGATCTCGACCCAGAGAACTGGGCCGACGCGTCGAGCGTGATCGTGACGCCATCGGTTGTGAACCCGATCACCGCGCCCAACGCCGTGAGCTTCCAGCCCGGCGGCACGATGACCACCACGCGTTTCGATGTGCCCGCACCGGGTGACCAGGTGAGCTACGTCAGCATCTGGTCGCAGCACCGATTCGTCGAGACCGGCAAGTTCCTGCGGGTCGAGTACTTCTCGACCTTCAACGCTGATTGGGAGCCCCTGGGCGCCATCCAGTCGGACGGCACCAACCAGGATCAGTTCGTGCTGAACCAGTGGCAATTGCCCCTGCTGGCCACGGGCCCCGAGTTCCGTGTCCGCGTGACGACGGTGGGCTCGGACACCGCCGACGCGTGGTTCATCGACAGCATGACCATCGATGAGTTCTGCCGGGTGGATATCAACAAGGACGGCAGCGCCGACCTGTTCGACTTCCTGGCCTTCCAGACCGCCTTCGATACCGGCAGCCCGCTGGCCGACTTCAACAACGACACCGTGCTGAACGTGTTCGACTTCCTCGAGTTCCAGAACCAGTTCGGCGCCGGCTGCCCGTAAGGCTGCAAGCCGACCGACCACTCTTCCTGGGTTGCCTCGACACCCGGCCAGCCACGCTGGCCGGGTGTTTTGCCTGTGGACGGCGTACCTTTCGGCGATGACGACCCAGGTTCCCGCCGCCACGCACTGCCCGAGCACGATCACGCTCATCGCCCGCGATATCAAGCTGG
The DNA here is from genome assembly GCA_030426395.1 of Phycisphaerae bacterium. Lineage (GTDB taxonomy): Bacteria > Planctomycetota > Phycisphaerae > Phycisphaerales > UBA1924 > JAHCJI01. Next base: position 40,170 of record JAUHYE010000018.1, on the reverse strand, counting down.
CCCACTCGGTGTTCGCGTTGCCGTTCGCCGTGCTCGGGGCGTTCATGGTTGCGCCGCGGCACGAGTCGGGTGGCGTCAACTGGTCACGCATGGTGGGGTTGCTGACGCTCGTGCTCGTGTGCATGGTGGCGGCCCGCACGTGGGCCATGGTGGTCAACCGCTTGGCCGACCGCGACATCGACGCCGCCAACCCGAGAACGAAGGGCCGGGTGTTCGCCTCGGGAGCCCTGCCAACCAAGGCTGGTCTGGCCACGCTCGCGGCGTGCGCTGCACTGTTCCTGGCGGTGTGCGCACTCTTCGGCGTGTTCTTTGGCAACTGGTGGCCGGCCATCCTCGGTGCTCCCGTGCTTGCGTGGATCGCGTTCTACTCGTTCACCAAGCGGTTTACCTGGCTGTGCCACATCTTTCTGGGCGGAGCATTAGCGGCCAGCCCGCTTGCGGCCGCGATCGCGGTGGGCGGCATCGACGTGCTCTCGAATCCAGCGCTCTGGCTGCTGGCGGGCATGGTGCTGCTGTGGGTCGCCGGCTTCGACGCCATCTATGCCCTGCAAGACCTCGACTTCGATCGCCAGGCCGGGCTCAACAGCATCCCCGCCCGCTTCGGCTGGCGTCGGGCCAACACCCTCAGCCGCATCATGCACGCTGGGGCCATCGCGTGCCTCGTGAGCGTGCTGATCGTCGAGCCCATGTTTGGCGTCATCTTCGGCGTCGGTGTCGCCGCGGCGGTCGCGCTGCTGGTGTACGAGCACATGGTGCTGACCAGGCGCGGGGCCGCGGGCATCCCGATGGCGTTCTTTACGCTCAACGGGATGGTGAGCGTGCTGCTGGGGATCACCGGGCTGATTGATGTGCTGGTCTAGCGTCAGCCGTACAGCACGTGGGCGAACGCGAAAAGCAGCGACAACACCACCGCGTTGTTGAGCGCGTGGGCCGCAATGCAGCCGTACAGCGAACCCCGCCACGCGCGGATGAGCGCAAAGTTGAACCCGATGATGATGACCGGAATGAGCTGCACGCCGGCGTAGCCGTGCATCATGCCGAAGACCAGGGCGCTGCACACCGCAGCGAGGGGCAGCGCCAGGCGTGACCGCAGGTGGCGGAAGAACGCGCCACGGAAGATGAGCTCCTCGCACAGCGGCGCCCAGATGGTCGCCAGTGTGAAGAACAACACCATCAGGACGGGGTCGAGGCCGCGGACCATCTCCAGCATCGGGTTCGCCGGGGCCAGCCCCTCGGTGTCGGCCGGGAAAAACGTTTCCTGGAGGATCAATAGCAGGAGCATCACGCCGACTCCTGCAAGCAGGATTGGCAGCAGGGCCAGGTATCCCACTGCGCCCATAAAGACCTCGGTCATCACGCCCTGGGGCGCCCGGAGCCCGAGATCGTCGCGGATCTGCCCCCACGAGACACCGCGAGCCAACGGCCACAACGGCACGAGAAGCAGCAGCCACTGGGTTGGCAGGGCGATCATGCCCGCCACCATCGCCGCCTCTTCGCTGATCATCGCCGCAATCACCTGGGCGACCTGCAACAGCGCGAAGCATACCACGAACAGCACCGCCGTCTCGAGGTACACGCTGCCGCCCTTGGCGGGTCGCTCCATCGTGACCCGCACACGCTTGCCAGCTATGACCACGATGGCGGCGATGCCCAGCCCGAGGCCGACCAGCACCGCGACACCCATTACGACCATCAGCAAGCCCATGATCGCGAACGGCACCATCGCACCGTCGAGCAGTTCCTTGCGCTCCGCACTGCCCTTGGGCAGCCTCGCGATACGCGCGAGCTCGGCGAAGAAGCCGTGCCGGTCCTCTAAGCCCTGCAACGTCGTCTCGTCGAGCGGCTCGACGGTGTCCTCGCTCTGGGCAATGTCCTGGTAATACGGCCGAAGCGTCTCGGCGTCGGCTAGCAATTGGGTCTTGCGGGCTTGGTCGTCCTCGTTGTCGGGGTCGTAGTCGTTGCGGTCGTCGTTCTCGAGGTCGTAGATGACGTCGCCCAGCCGGTCGGCAGCCTCTTCCGGGCTGTCCAGTTCACCGGCTGCGATGGCAGCGCGGAATCGCTGGAGCGGCGTCTGGGCCGCCTGATCGACCTGGGCCTGGAAGCTGGGCGCGGCGGAGGGCATGTTGTACGCCATCCGCGTGCCCATGCGAGCCGACACCTCGACGCTGTCGCCCGCAGGCGGCGAGATGGTTGATGGATCGGCCTCGATCACGTCGTGGGCCTGCATCTGCTGCATCACGACCACCAGCGGCAGCACCACGAGCAGCACCAGCCAAGCCAGGGCGGCCGATCCACGAGACCCAGGGTCGGGCTTGGGGCCTGGCACAGGTGGCGGCGGCTCGGTCGGCGGGTGGAGCACCCCGGAGGTCTGGTAAGGCTCGTCCATCGCCCCAATCATCGGCCAGGGGAGGGGCCCGGGCCACCCCTCTGGGCGGCCGGCCAGGGGTTTGGGGCTTGACGGGGCGTGGAGAGCGTCTACGCTTCCCCTCACGCCGGACGGTGGCGGCTGGTGGCCTTTGCCCCGCCCGGCGGACCGAGATGGTCAATCCTGCACCCCGGCCCACCAGCCGGCGTGCCCGCCCCGCCCGGTAGGCGGCGTATGAGAAGTGCCCCCGGCGATGCGTTTTTTCGTCGTCGGCCGCAGGAGATTGCAATGCGTCGGCAAACCTACATGGCCAAGGCCGGTGAGGTCGAGCAGAACTGGCACGTGGTGGATGCCACGGACCAGGTGCTCGGCCGGATGGCCACCGAGATCGCCCAGGTGCTCATGGGCAAGCATCGCCCCGAGTACACCCCCCACGTGGACACGGGCGACTACGTCGTCGTGACCAACGCGAAGAACGTCAAGCTCACGGGCCGCAAGGACACCCAGAGCGTCCGCCAGCGCTATACGGGCTACCCCGGCGGCCTGAAGGTCGAGACCTTCGGATCGCTGCGGGAGCGCAAGCCCGAGATGCTGATCGAGGACGCCGTCCGTCGCATGCTGCCCAAGAACCGGCTCGGCCGGGTCATGCTCAAGAAGCTCAAGGTGTACGCGGGCAGTGAGCACCCGCATCAGGCCCAGCAACCGGTGGAGATGAAGCTCTAATGGCCGACACGAACACCCCTTCGACCGAATCCACCCAGACCAGCGGCTCGAGCCTGTTGGGCGGCAGCGCCCTGGCCCAAGCTGTCGCCGCCGATGAAGGGACCGCCGAGGGCGGCCCCATGACTCGCAAGGTCCGCGAGGCCCTGCCGCCCGATCGCCACGGCTGGTGGTGGGGCACCGGCCGCCGCAAGCGCGCCGTGGCCCGCGTCCGCATGAAGCCCGCCGCCGACGAGGGCAAGGGCGACGTGCAGATCCAGTGCACCCGCAAGAAGCTCAAGGCCGTGACCGAGTACTTCACCGAGGACCGCGACCGCGCCGACGTGTACTCGCCGCTGGACGTCACCGGCACCAAGGGCCGCTTCGACGTGGTCGTCCGCTGCAGCGGCGGCGGCTACATGGGCCAGGCCCAGGCTGTCCGCCTCGGCATCGCCCGCGCCCTGCGCGACTACGACCCGAGCCTCGAGGACGCCCTCCGCGACGCCGGCTTCCTCTCGCGCGACGCCCGCAAGGTCGAGCGCAAGAAGCCCGGCCAGCCCGGCGCCCGCCGCCGCTTCCAGTTCTCGAAGCGCTGATTCGCGGCTTTACTGGTACCTCTCACGCCCGGCCCATGGTCGGGCGTTTTTCATTTGGCTCCACATGTGTTCAGCGGCCCGCGGCGGCGTCGACCTCGGCCTTGGCCTCCGCCAGCGAGCACCCGCGTCGCTCACGCACGTGGCGCACGGCTTGGATCGTCTGGCCGCTGTCGACCAAGTCGTAGAGCTTCGCGCGGAAGCCGGCGTCGTCGAGATCTTTGGTCGAGCCGCGATCGATCTTGATGCCGGGAGCGACGCGGACGTATTGGGCGAGCGCACGCTCCGCTGCCGCGGGGCCCGGTCGCACGAAGTCGTTCTTGCCCCTCAGCGTTAAGCGGATCACGCCGTCCTCAACCCATCGCACGGGGTGGTGGCGTACGCCGCCGCGCACGCGACCGGATCGTTCGCTCGTCCCGCGGAGACTCTCGAGCAGCGCGAGCCCGATCTCGTCGCTCAACTCGGGCGCCACATGCACTTCAAGGGCCTTGCGCGTCCACTTCTGCGTGCCGTCGCTGGTTTGCTCACGCATGACTTCGTCGACGCGTTGGACATGCTCGATCTCCGCCCAACTCAGCAACACGACCTCTGATGCGTCGCCGCCCGCGCGCCCCCGTGCCCACGAGTGGAAACGCACGGCCAGCCCCTCCGGCGAGACGCGAAGCAGCCAGTTGTGCCGGCTCAAGCTCCTGAAGCACATGACCACATAGATCGGCATCACGATCAGCACGTACAACGCGAACCCGACCCAGAACGGCCACGGAGCCCCAGCGAAGACGAACCAGCCGTACGCCACGCCCGCGCCGGTGAGCGTGACCGCTGCGATCGTCAGGGCCAGTCGCGAGGCTCGAAAGATGACACTCCCCGGCGGGTGCGGCAGCGCGGCTTCGGATCTGACCAGTTCCATGCGTGACTCCTGAGGGTTAGCCCCGAAATCGTGTTCGTCCCAGCATCGGCCAGGTTTCCAGCCGAGGCCCTGTTTCTCGCGGCACCGGTGTTGCTTAGTGTCAGCGCTGGATCATCCGCGATCGCCCTCACGCCGGGGGCCTGACCACCCGATAATCAGGGCATGGACCACCCCCGCCCCCTCGAAGACCTCCGCCGCCTCATCGACGACGCCGACGAGAGGCTCGTGGCGTTGCTCAACGAGCGGGCCAACCTGGTCGTGGAGGTCGGCAAGCGCAAGCAGCACGACGGCACGCCCATCTACGCACCCGACCGCGAACGCATGGTGCTCGACAAGGCCAAGGCCCGCAACAAGGGGCCGCTCAGCGACACCACCATCGAGGCCATCTACCGGCAGATGATGTCCGGCTCGTTCGCACTGGAGCGACCCTTGCGTATCGGCTACCTCGGACCCGCCGGCTCGTACTCGCACCTGGCCGCCCGGGCCCACTTCGGCGCCAGCGTCGAGTTCGCCAGCGTCACGAGCATCGGCGCGGTGTTCGACGAGGTGATCAAGGGCCACGTCGACTACGGGCTCGCCCCGATCGAGAACAGCACCGCCGGCGGCATCGTCGAGACGCTGGACGCGTTCATCGAGCATGCGGGCGAGGTATCGATCTACGCCGAGGCCCAAGTCGCCGTGCGCCACGCGCTCATGGCCGGCTGTCCGGCCGAGGACGTCACGCGTATCCACAGCAAGCCCGAAGTCTTCGCGCAGTGCCAGAACTGGCTGAGCGCCCGGTATCCCAAGGCCGAGCTCATCCCCGCGGCATCATCCAGTCGCGCCGCCATCACCGCTGCCGAGGAAACCGAGAAAGCACGAGGCATCGGTGCCCGCCCCGGCAGCGCCGCCATCGGCACTACGCTCGCCGCCGAGTTGTACGGGCTCAACGTGCTGATCGAATCGATCCAGGACCAGCCCAACAACATCACCCGCTTCGTGATTTTGAGTCGGGAGAAGACGGGGCGAACCGGCCAGGACAAGACCAGCATGCTCTTCGAGACCAGCGACGAACCCGGCGCGCTCGCCGACGTGCTGGCCGTCTTCCGCGCCCACGGCGTGAACCTCACCCACATCGAAAAACGCCCTAGCGGCCGTGAGAACTGGACCTACATGTTCTTCATCGACGCCGCCGGTCACGTGCAGGACGAGGCGGTGGTGGGGGCGGTCGAGGACGCGAAGACCAAGTGCCGGCGACTGACGGTGCTGGGGAGTTACCCGCGGGCGAAGGGGTTGCTGTAGTCGGGTCTATGCTGCCAGCGTGACGACGGCGGACCGCTCATTCCCTAGATCACGCAAGATCGCTCCGCCCCGTTCGTGCGGGCAGTGCGAGCATGACTTGTCGGACGTGCCGTTTTCGAAATCTTGCCCCCAGTGCGGCTGGCGGCCAGATTTCCACTGCGTCTCGTGCGGATACTACCTCGCCGGCCTTGATGCCGACGGCCCGTGCCCCGAGTGCGCCACGCCCATCGCCGAGTCGCTCCGCGGCGACGGGCTTGCCTTCGCAAGCCCGAAGCACCTGGCGATGCTGGAGAAGGGGCTGGCCTTCACACGGCTCGGCGTGGGGCTGCTCATCGCCATCGCGATATGCAGCATCGTGTTGAACATTGCGGTCTCGATGCTCACCTCTTCCATGCCGCCGCGATGGGTGGCCGACATCATCGTCGCCGGCCCGGTGATGGCCTGCTTCGTGCTCTGGATCGCCGGATGGTGGATGGTGACCACGCCCGACCCCCGGCTGGCCGATCAGGAACCGGACTGGCACAACGCCGTGGCGCGATGGTCGGCCGTGGTGTTCGCGATGGCGTTCGTGGCCATGCTCGTCGGTTCGCAGTTCATCGGGCCCGTCCGGCTCGCCGGTTTGGGTCTGATGGCCGTGCTGCTCGTGCAATACTGGGCAGGCTCGATGCGCCTGCGGCGCATCGCGCTGAGCGCGGGTAATCGGCGGGCGGCCGCACAGGCCCGGCAAGTCGGCGTACTCGTGGCGATCATCGCGGCGTGCCTGGCGATCCGGGGCGTGCAGAGCGCCATCAACTTCCATCCGCCACGCGGCAGCGCGGGCTCGGTTGCTCGCTTCCTGCTTGGCCTGATCAATCTCACCTTCCTCGTCCTGGCGATCATCGTCATGGTCAGGCAAGCCAACGCCGCCGGTCTGCTCCGCGACGACCTGAAGCGCTTCCTCTTCCACGCCAAGCGCCGCGGCTAGCCTTGCCCATGCGCACGACGATCGCCTGCACGCTCTGCCTGCTCGTCGCCTTGGCCGCCTGCGCCCACAAGCCGCAGCGACTGATGCCGACACCCGAGTCGATCGCGCTGGGCGTCGTTGATCCGTTCGCGGATGTTCCCGAGTCCCGACGCAGTCATGTGCCGGTCTTCATCGCCAGCGTGCGGCGGCCGGCCGTGCCCGAGGACGCGACCCATCCCTTCGACGACGAACGCAGCCCGCTCACCCGCCTGGGCATCGCGCACGTGTCGATCGAGGGCGAGTGGGAGGAACTGGTCGTGGCTTCGCGGGCCGAGAAGCGCACCGGCCAGTCGCCCATGGTCGAGCTCGTCGGCTACGAGCACTTCGGCGTCATGCCCGGCACGCTGCCCATCCCCGCGATTGCGGGCGCCATCGACGAGACGCACATGGAGGGCGACGTCGAGCTCACCCACGCGTGGCTCGACGCGCTCAACGACCAGCTCGAGGGCACCCATCGCCCCGAGATCATCATCTACGTCCACGGCTACAACACGACCTTCCCCCACAACACCGGGCTGGCCGCCGAGTTCTGGCACTACGCGGGGCGAAAGGGCGTGGTGCTCAGCTTCGCCTGGCCCAGCCGCCACGCCATCCTGGGCTACAACGCCGACAAGGCCAACGCCGCGTATGCCACGCGGCAGTTCCGCGAGCTCGTCGAGTTCCTCTCCGAGAAGACGTGGGCCGACAACGTCCACATCATCGCCCACAGCGCCGGCGCGCCCATCGCCATCCACGCCCTGCGCGAGCTGCGTCTGAAGCACCACGGCCTCTCGCGTGAAGAGCTGCTCGAGCAGTTCCGCATCGGCACGGTCGTGCTGGCAGCCCCCGACATGGACCTGATGGGCTTCTTCGCCGCCCGCGAGGACGGCTTCCACGAGATGGCCGATCGCGTGGCTTTCTACGCCAACCGCACCGATCGCGCCCTCTCGCTCAGCCGATGGCTGAGCCACCAGGACCGCCTGGGCGACTCGGTCGGCCACCTGCACACATGGGAACTCGAGGCCATCCACCACTTCGGCCACACCGAGGCCATCGACGTCTCGCGGGCCGAGAAGAAGTACGGCGACCTGCTGGGCCACAGCTATTACCAGCGCGACCCGTGGGTGAGTGGCGACGTGGGCCTCCTGCTCATCTACGGCTTGAGCCCCGAACAACGAGGCCTCGTGAAGAACGGCGACACCGGCTTCTGGGAGTTTCCAGAGGACTACCTGGAGCGCCTCGCCAACGTGCGCGTCGGCGACGGCCAATAAAAAAGCGGCCGCTGCGGCCGCCATCGATTCTGGGGTGTGGAAGCGGATTTACTTGGCGGCGTCCTGCACGCCCTCGCCGGCGGCTTCCATGTCCTCGCCGGCGCCCTCGACGGTGTTGCACGCGGCGGCGGCCACGGCCATGGCGACGAGCACGCCGGTCAGGGCGGCGCGGACGGGGCTTTTCTTCGATTCGGTGTTGCGGTCCATGCGACTTCTCCTTGCTTGGTCCGGCCCGTGCCGGAGCATCGCGAGCCCGGCGGCGTGCCGGGGCTTCGAGGAGCAATGTATGCCCGCTTCTCTGGCCGATCCTCGGGTGAACCCGAATTCACCCCGCGGAGCGAACCCACCGCGGAGCGAACCCACCGCGGAGCAACCCCCCCGCGGAGCGGCTACATCGCCCCGCCCTCGAAGATCACCCGCTCCTTCACGCGCCTTGGGTCGGGCTCGGGCACGGCGCTCAGCAGGCTCTGGGTGTACTTGTGCTGGGGGTTCTTGAGGATGTCGTCGCGCGAGCCGGTCTCGACGATCTTGCCTTTATACATGACCGCGATGCGCTTGCACACGTGCTGGATGACGGCCATGTCGTGGCTGATGAAGAGATAACTCAGGCCGAATTCTTCCTGGAGATCGGTCAGGAGGTTGATGATCTGGGCCTGGATGCTCACGTCCAGCGCGCTGGTCGGCTCGTCGCACACGATGAACTTGGGCTCCAGCGCGAGCGCGCGGGCGATGCCGATGCGCTGGCGCTGGCCGCCGCTGAACTCGTGCGGGTAGCGGTCGGCCGCGGCCGCGGGCATGCCGCAGCGCACGAGCAGTTCTTCCACCTGCTTGCGCAGCTTGCGGCGGTCGGTCACCAGGCCGTGCACGATCAATGGCTCGCCCACGATGCTCGCGATGCGCATGCGGGGGTTCAGGCTGCCGGCGGGGTCCTGGAAGATGATCTGCATGTCCCGCCGCAGCGCCTTCATCTCGGCGCCCTGGGCCTTCATGACGTCCCTGCCCTCGAAGGTCACCGTGCCGCCGGTGGCGGGGATGAGCTTCAGCAGCGTGCGGCCCACGGTCGTCTTGCCGCAGCCGCTCTCGCCCACCAGGCCGAGCGTCTCGCCCTTGCCCAGGTCGAAGCTGACGCCGTCGACGGCCCGCACCCAGCCGGTCACGCGTTGCAGCAGGCCGCTGCGGACGGGGAAGTGGGTCTTGAGGTCCTTCACGCTCAGCAGCGGGGGCTCGGAACCCTGGTAGTGGCCGCCCTTGGGGGCGGGGTCGGTCGGCGCGTCCGGTGCTGGGGGTGCTGGGGGTGCTGAGGGGGCTGTCATAGCGGCGATCCTATGCGGCCAGGGCCACGCGACCCATCTCTCGGAAGGCCCGCCGATGGCACCGCCGGGCCCGGCCAGACCGCCGGTGTCTACAGGAAACCACGTACGTTCCCGGTCCGTCCCACGCCTGTTCGGGTTCCCATCGCCAGAAACGGCCCCGACGGGCCCTCCGGACGGGCCGAGTCCCCGGCGACCCCAACATCCATCGCCGATCTCCGCGGGGAGATCGTCGGTTGCCGGGGGGAGATCGACGGTCTCCGGGGGGCCATCGTCGGTTGCCGGGGGGAGATCGACGGTCTCCGGGGGGAGATCGACGGTTGCCGGGGGGCCATCGACGGTGTCCGAGGGGAGATCGACGGTGTCCGGGGGGCGATCGACGGTGTCCGGGGGGAGAACCGAGCCCCCCGCCCGGTCTACCGAACCCGCACCATCCGCCGCCGCGACCACGCGATGGCCCCGAGCAGCAGCAGGGCGAGGGCCAGGAGCCCCGCCCCCGAGCCCGCCCCCGCCGCGATGCCCCAGGGCGAGGCCCGGTGGAAGATCGCAAGGCCCTGCATTGCGGTCGATCGTCCAGTCAACCCGAGGCCGTAGGCGGCCGGGAAGTTGACGCTATTCATAGCCTTGCTCCCGACTCCGCGCTGCCGATGGCGATCGTCTGTGCCTCCCTGAGTTCGTCGGCAGAGCCGGTCCACCCTGCCGGCTGGGTCGAGTGGATCCCGCCGGCCTCGTACAGCTTCTCGACTCCGGCGGCCGGGCCGCCCGTACCGCGCCCAAGTTCCGCGCCGCCGGCGTCCTCGATACGCCACAGGCCGTTCCCGGCGGTCGCGTGCAGGTGGTACACGGACAGGCCGGCAGTGCCATGGCTCGTGGGGCCGCTCCGCGCTCCTGGGCCCACCACCAGTTCGACCTCAAGCGCGCACGCCAGCTCGTTCGCTCCCGCTGAGGGCGAAGGCGGCACTCGCGTGACGGCCAGGTCACGGTGGAACGCCAGCCGGTAGTCGGGCATGCCCTGGGTAGTGACGCCGGGCACCGAGCCCATGATTCCCGGTGCGTACGAGGCCGTCTGCCGCTGCAGAATGATCTGCGGCCCGCCGATGGTCGCCGTGTTCGCCGCCCGCCCGGCGATGGGCGCCAGCAGCGCCGAGCCGATGACCACCAACGCCAGCAGCAGCAAAGACACCACCCACAGCGGCGGCCCGTACCGCAGGCCCGCTCTGGGCGTCAGCAGGCCCGCCCGGGCGTATTCGGCCCCGCACTCGGGGCACGTGGCGATGCGGTCGGGGGTGACGGCCTCGTGCCCGCACGCCCCGCAGGCGAGCGCACCACTCTGGCCACGCAGCCAGCGCCTCGGCCTATCGAGCCCCGCCGCCGCCGCCAGCACCCACAGGGCCACCAGGCCGCCCGCGACGCCCCCGGTCCACCACAGCACCGTCCACAGCATGGCCGATCCCCATCGCTCCTGGCCCCGCTCCACTGCGGGAGATTCGTACAGACTACCGTTGCCGCCCCGGCTTGTGTTTGGAGCCTTGCGTATGCGTCCCGCCGTAGCTGTAGCCCTCGCCTGCTCGTTCGTCGTCGCGTCGATGGTGGGGGTGGCGAGCGCCCAGACCACCGAGCTGGAGGCGGCCAACCGGCCCGACGAGCCGGTGGGCCAAGCCCCCGATGAAGACCAAGCCGAGAGCGAAGCCCAGGCCCAGCCCCGCTTCCTCTACGAGCTCAGCCTCAACACCCACGCCGAGACCATCCCCCACATCGACGGCGGCGGCGACGCGACGAGCACCCTGACCCGGGCCGAGTTCGCCGTCACCTGGCTGGCCTCCCAGCGCACCCGGGCCATCCTCGAGGTCAGCAACGAGTTCGCCTACTACGACTTCGACGAGGCGTACCGCCTCGACCCGGTCGACGGCTCGCCCTTCGGCAGCTTCAGCCGCCAGAACTTCGACCTGACCGTCGCCCACGCCATCAGCCAGCGCTGGCGCGTGCTGGGCCTGGCCGGGGCCGGCTTCGCCCGCGAACGCACCGCCGACGTGGGCGACTCGGTCGTGTGGCGCGTGGGCGTGGGCACGAGCTATTACGTCACCCGCAACGTCTCGCTGGGCGTGAGCTTCCTCGTCCAGAGCGAGCTGGAGGGCCACGTCGAGATCCTGCCGTTGCCCCAGATCGACGCGACCTTCGAGTTCGACGAGCAGTGGAGCCTCAAGCTGGCCACCATCGGCGGCGCGACGCTGGCGTACCAGGCCTTCGAGGAGCTGGCCTTCACCCTCAAGCTGGGCTACCAGGAACGCCAGTACCGCCTGGACGACGAGGGCTTCGCGCCCGAGGGCGTCTTCCAGGACAAGTCCATCGACCTCACCGCCGGCGTCAACTGGCAGCCCATCCCCGGCCTGGAGGTCAACGCCGGCCTGGGCTCCCAGCTCTGGCGGCGGTTCAAGATCAAGGACGCCGACGGCAACCGCCTCAGCCGGCCCGAGACCGACCCCACGTTCATGCTCTTCGCGGGGCTCTCGTACAGCTTCTAGCGGCTTGGGAGCTTACCGCTCGCCCGCGCTGGGGTCCGTCGGCCGCTTCACCGGCTCGGGCCCGGTGCCAAAGGGCTGGGCGTCGATCATCTCGGCGGTCACGATGCGCGGGGCCACGGCGGGCCGGCCGGCTCGCGGGTGCGTCGGCGGGCGGGTGGGATCCTCGAGGGGCGTCTGCTCGATGGCCACGATCACGTCCGCGCCCGAGACGGCCTCGCCGAAGCCGGTGTATCGCGTGTCGAGCATGGCCGTCGCCTCGCGGCTGAGTGCGACGAAGAACTGCGAGCCATTCGTGTCCGGGTCGGGCGTGCGCGCCATCGACAGCACGCCGAAGCGGTGCTCCAGGTTGCTGGGCTCCAGATCGATGAACACGCCCGGGCCGCCCTGGCCGCTGGCGGTCGGGTCGCCAACCTGGATGACGAACGGCTTGCCCGTCGGGTGCGTCGGCACGACGCGGTGGAACTCGATGTCGGTGTAGAAACCTCCCTCGGCGAGCTGGCGGATGTGCCACACCGTGTTGGGAGCCTCGTCGGGGCGCAGGCGGAAGACGATCTCGCCCTCGGTCGTGTTGAGCTTCAGCAGCTTGTCGACGTAGATGCGCAGGCCCGAGAACGTGCCGCCCGAGTCACGCCACTGGATGTTGTTGCCCGCCGAAACCCCACGCTGTGGCGTGACCAGAGGCTGGAGAACCAGCGGCGCGCCGATGGGCGTGCCGTTGTCTTGCGCACCCCCTGCGCTCTCGCTCTCGCCAGCGCCCTCACCCGACGCGAAGAGCTGCGCGTACATCACGATCGGGTCGTTCTGATCCCACAAGATCTGGAAGAACGCCGCGAGGTCGACCTTGCCCGCGAGCACGTCCGCCCGAGCGACCTGATCGCCGCGTGCGTTGAACAGGACGATGCTCGCCTCGCCGTCCTGGCCCTCGGGCATGGCGACCGTGACGGGGATCTCGCGATCGATGCCGTAGTACAGGCGATCGGGCGAGAGCTGCGCCAACGCGGCCGCCGGCAGCATCGCGAGCATCACGCCGATCATCGCAAGAGCCAGACTCCCGGTGCGCGTGCCCGCAAGGGCTCGGTTGGTACCCATCTTCGATCCTCCTCGGCGCGTCGCGCTCCCAGTCCGGGCTCCGCCCCGGCCGCTTGCCGGGCACGACCCGAAGGAGTCAACGGTACGACGGCGGACGCGTCGTGTGCGATCGTTGCAGGACCAATGCCCAGAGACCCATGCAGCGAGCCCAAACAAAAACGGAGCGGGCAGGGGCCAGCTCCGTCGTCTCTCGTCGGTCGATTTTCGACTCAGTTTTCGCCCGGAGGCGGCGAATCGCCGACCGAGCCGCCCTCGAGTTGCTGGTCGATGAGCGCCCACGCCGCGATGACCGCCGCCGAACGGGCCTCGGCCTCGGTCCTGGGCAGACGCGACAGGACACGGCCGCCGTAGTCGTGGAACCAGGTGACAGAGAGGTCGGCACGCATGACATTGGAGCCGACGTCGTGGTTGTAGTCGCTGCGGAGGCGCATGCCGTCAGCGATCAACGCCGTGCGGCGTGGTTCGATCTTGCTCAGGTGCGTCTGGCCGCCCGGGCCCGCACCGCGGTATTGATAGTTGCCCACGACGACGGCCGGCTCGCCGCCAAACTTGTCGGCATACTGCGACAGCGGGTGGGCCCCGTCGTGCGATGGGCAATAGAAGCACGCGGCGTTGTCCAGATATTGGTCGTGATACAAGACCCCCAGGCCGTCCCAGCCCTTGGTCTTTGGGTTGTAGTCTCGTGGAGCCGAAGTGACACCCGGCAGACGGAGGATCAGGGTTTCCTCAGCTCTGTTCCTGGAGGGGTCGTAGAACGTGGTGGGGGGGATGAAGTCGTGGTTGGCGTCGGCGTACATCATCATCGCCATGCCGATCTGGCGGACATTCGACGAGCACACAACGCGATGGGCGGTCTCTGTGGCCTTGCGAATGGCGGGCATCATCAGCGAAATCAACACCATGATGACCGCGATGGACACGAGAACGTCAACCATGGTGAACCCGCGGCGTTCGCCGAGAGTCCCACGCGATCCATGGCTGGTTGGCTGTATTTTCACAAGCGCCCCACTCATCCGCGGTCCCCAAAGCGGCTGATCGTGTGTCGAGTATACACGAAACTAATAGGTGAAAACAAGGCTTTTATTTGTCATCAATCAACATGAAGCAAAGAAAAACCAAACAAAATACGATCAAAAATCAATTAAAGTCCAAATCTTGCGCGTTCGCACCCATCCGAACGGATCCTGATCGGTTCCGAAACGAATAGAAACACCGGGCCATTTGCTGGCATATCCGTGCCGCCGGATGCCCCGGCTCGGCAGGTGGGACATGACCAGGCATCCACGAGACCCCAAAGCAGACCTCGATCTGATGCGTCGCGTCGCGTCGGGCGAGGAAGCCGCCCTTGGCGACCTGTACGACCGATTCGGGTCGCTGGTCTATCGCATGGCTTATCAGACCATGCCAACCCGCGCCGACGCCGAGGACGCCGTCCAGGAGATCTTCGTACGCCTTTGGAAGACGGCCGACCGGTACGACCCCAAGCGCGCCGCCCTGGTCACCTGGGTCATGCTGCTCAGCCGCCGGCATCTCGTAGATCGCCTCCGCCGGAGCCAGGCGAGGCTCAAGACGACCGCATTGGGGGATTCCAGCGGAAACATGCCCGGCGACGGATCGGGAGAAATGAAGCATCTGGAGCAAGACGAGCGTTATCGTGACGTTCTGGAACTCGTAAAGACCTTGCCCGAACTGCAACAGCGCGTGGTGATTCGTGCGTATCTAGGGGGGCAGACGCTCCGGCAGATCGGCGAGGAGTTGGATACGCCTATCGGTACGGTAAAGTCGGCCCTGAGCAGGGCGCTGGTGCGTTTGCGAGAGAGAGCCGTCGAGGAACAGGCCACATGAACATGATCGATCTCATTGAGTTGGCCGTCTTGGACGCGCTCGGAATGCTCGACGCGGAGGAATCCGCCGAGTTCGACGCGGCCTTCCGCGCCGCCCCCCCCGCCACACAAGACCGTGTGTTGACCGAACAGGCCCGATTGGCGAACCTCGAGCGGCTCTTGCCCGAGGTCTCACCCTCTCCGGACATGCGTGATCGGGTGATCACGGCCATTCGCGAGGCCATGCTGGCCCAGGCCATCGCCAAGGCCGCCGAGGCCGAGGATGACGACGACACGCTGAGCCTTCGTCAGAGCCGTGGTGTGGCCCGCACTTGGCGCATCGGGGCAATCGGCGCTGCTGCCGCGGCGGTGGCCCTCGGTGTGGCGTTCATCAGTTCGACGCTGAGGTACAACGAACTCAACGACCGATTCGAACGCAATCTCGCCCTCGACGGCGCCATTAATGCGTACGGGGCCGAAACGATGGAAATGATGCTCCAGCCGGACTTGGCCAAGGTTGTAGAGTTCACGCCCGTCGATCCCGAGTCCAACGTCGTTGTCGTCCTCAAATATCTCGAAGAGCGTCATCTCGGGTTCGTGCATTGCGGCCACCTTCCGACGGTCGAGAACACGCAGTATGCCCTTGTCGAACTGAATGGCAATGGGCAGATCGGTCCCACGATCCAGCAGTTTTCCCCATCGGGCCGCCTGACGATTCAGAGGCTTGAGAGCCTCGCACTGCACGAGGGCATGCGGCTGGCGTTGGTCAGTGTGACCAACGGCAGTAAGCAGATCATGGCGACGACCACTGTTTCGCTCTAAGCCCGTCCTGCCGCATCAAAGCGCACACCACGAGAAGGCCGCGGTCAACCGATGTTGATGCGGCCTTCGTGCTGCTCGCCCATGTCGTCCATCGCGGTGTGACCCTCGGCGGCCGCCTGCTCGCGCAGCTTGGCCACGCGGCGTGACACCAGACCGCCCAGGGCCGCGCTGACGAGCGCGAGCCCCACGAACACGCCGCCGGCGAGCAACGGCTGCTCGTTGGTCAGGGGGCGATCGTCGGGTGTTGCTTCCTCGGAGATCACGCTGGGCAGGCCGTCGGGCCGGCGCTCGCGTGCGGTGTTGGCCTGGCCGACCAGCGCGATCGCCAGCGTTTCGGCCACACGCCGCGCTCGGCCCGAGCCCTGCTCGCGCACCTCGATCATCAGTTCCCCGTCGCGGCCCGATTCCCAGCTCACCGAGTTCTCGACGAACGCCTTGACCGAGACGGCATCGCCCAATTCGAGCAAGCCGCGCTGACGCATCCGCTCGGCGGCGAACTCGAAGAATCGTGGGTCGCTCATGAGCGATTCGTGGAAAGCCTGCCACCCGGCCAGGTCTTGGGCGAGCACCTCGCGGCCCCTGGCGTCGTGGGCCACCGTCACGCTCGCGGCGTAGGTGGGGGTGGTGATCTCGCCCGCGGCCACCCAACTCACGGCGGCGAGCACGGCGAGCGCGATCGCGACGCCGGCCATGCCCATGCCCGTGCGTGCGATCGTGGCGATGGGGCCGGTAGAGACCGGCTTTGGTTCGCTCTGTGTGGCATTACCACCCGCACCCTGCTGCGCCATGGCGGCGGCCCGCTGACGCATGAGCTCGCTTGCCTTGGCGAGCTTGGCGTGCTCCTGCTGGAGTGTCTGGCGTACGAACCGCAGCCGGCGCTGGCGGCGCCGCAAGTGCTGAGTATCGACATCTCCCGATTCCACCGGAGCGTTCGTTGCGGTCTGGTCGAGTTGCTCGCGGAGCTTGGCGATCATGCCGGCCGCGTCGCGCAGCTTGCCACGCGTTTGCTCGAGCTCTTCGGCCATCGCCTCGTCGGCCTCGGTCGGGGCAGCTTCGGCTTGAGACACCTCGGCCGCCTGCTCCCTGGCCTCGGCCAGTTCGGCTTCGAGCTGCTTCACACGGGCCCGGAGCATGTCGGCCTGCTTGGTCTGCTCGGCCAGCCACTGCTTTTGCTGTTGCAGGTCGGAGCTGTCGCCCGAGAGCTTCTCACGCTGCTCGGCGGCCTGACGGCTCAGCTCGGCCAGCTTCTGGTCCTGCTGCTTGAGCTGCTCGGCCCGCGCATCGAGTGCCTTGCGTTGCTGGTCGATCTCACGCACGCGTTCGGCCAGCGCTGAGGCCTGGTCGTCCAGGTCCTTCTGACGCTCGTCGATCTCCCGTGCGGTTGACTCCAACGCCGCCCGGTCGTCTTCGAGGTCCTTGAGCTGCTGGGTTGCCTCGTCGGCGATCTCGCGGGTGCGCACGCGTTCGCCCTCGAATTCCTCTCGCTGCTCGTTGAGTTGCTCGCGTTCGCCATCGATTTGCGCGCGTTGCTCGGCCAGCTCGGCGCGCACGGCGTCGTGGCGGGCCTTGGCCTGCTCGAACGCTTCGCGTGCCTGCGTCTCGCGATGATCCAGCTCGGCGAACCTTGCTTCGGCGGCGGCGACAGCTTCCTCATGCTCGCGTCGGCGCTCGCCCAGCTCCGCCGCGGCGGCCTCCAGCTCCTGAGCTCGATGTTCGACGGCCTGGCTGCGTGCTTCGAGTTCCTCGCGCTCACGCTCACGGTCGGCGTGGGCCACGCGCAGGCGGTCGAGCCGCCGCTCGATGTCGGACATCACCCCGCGAATGTCCTCGGTAAGGCCGGCGGAGTTGGGGCGTTGCTGCGGCTCTTTGGTGCTCTGGTCCATATTCGTCTCGCTCATGCTGTCTCGCTCGTTGTTCTCGGGCCTAGTTCACCAATCGCAGCTCGGGGCGTCGCCGCAAGCTCACGGGCACCGACGTGATCGCCATGGGTGTGCGCGGGTCGAGCCGGCGGGCACGCTCGCGTCGCTCGGTCTCGGACAGCTTGTGGCCCAGCTCGCGCAGCTTGGCGTCGCATGCGGCCTGGTCGTCGGCCAGCCGGAGCGATTCCCGGTGCACGCGGTGCTCGCGCTCGGCTAGCTTTGCCTCGCGGGTGCCCAGGTCTTCTTCGATCCGAAGAGACCGCTGTTCGAGCAGCAGGTTGTCACGGCTCATGCCCTCGATGCGAGCCTCGAGCTGGGCGATGCGCGCCCGTGCGGCTTCAAGGGCCGATCGCGCCTCGGAGGCTTCCTGCTCGGCGTCGGCAGCGCGCTGGGCGCTCTCGCGGCATTCAAGGCGGCCCTCACGGACCTGCTCGGTCAGGTCGCGCACGCGGTCGGCCAGGCCGCAAGCGTCGCCGAGTCTCTCGACGAGTTCGAGCGAGGCGTGCTCGCGCTTGGCGAGCAACTCGTCCATGCTCTGGGCGTGCTGGGCGGTCAGTTTGGCCTGTTGCTCGACGAGTTGCTTGACCTCGTCGAGACGCTCGGTCTCTTGCGCGATCGATTCTGCCTTCTTCTTGATCAGGTCGGATTCCATCGCCAGCGCGGCCTCGCGCTCGGCGAGTTCGTGGGCCCGAGCTTCCATCTCCTCAGCTGCCTGCTGCGCGTGGCGGTCCACCGCTGAGGTTGCCCGGGCGGCCATCCGGGCCTTTCGGCGGCGTAGCCGTTCGGCAAGCCGCTTCTTGCGCTGGGCAAGGGCGGCCTCGGCCTTCACGACCTCGTCGGCCAGACCGCGCAGCTCGGCGGTCTGGCGGTCGATCTCGACCTGCCGCTTGAGGGCGATCTGGATGGTGCGATCGATCTCGGCCTGGCGTTGAGTGAATTCTCGGGCATGCTGGGCGGTGGTTTGCTCGCACCGCTCGACGAGCGCGTTGAGTTCCTGCTCGATGGACGCCAGCACGTTGTCCACGTCGGCATCCTGCGGCTCGTCGTGCGTGTACCCGTCGCGCTCGCGGGTTTCGGGGCCGTCTTCGACGTGGTGCTGGTCTTCGTGCTGTGGCATATGACCGACCTGTTTCCGGGCGTGCGTTGCGGGGTCCGAGTTCCCAGTGGTCATCGGCGAGCTCGGGGTCGGTCTGAATGTCGAGTGCCGGTTGTGGGGGTGAATCTCGGTGCGGTCGCCGTTATCGGTGCTGTGGTGCCGAATATGGGTAGAAACCCGATAAGGGATAAACCCTTCAGAGGTCGGGAACAAATCAGGTCGAATGTGGTATGTTGTTAAGCAAGCCGTCGGCGGCGTGCCGCGCGGTGGATACGCTTGGGGGACTCAAGCACCAAACTTGGACGCTCGCCTGCCTTCCGAATGCGGCCCGGCGAGACACGACCTTTGAGGAGGCAGCAGATGAAGCGCAAGGGTTCGACCACCAGCATCGTGATCGCGACGATCGCCGGCCTTTCCGTTCTGGGCATCGCGGGCTATCGCATGATGTCGGGCGACTGCTCGACCTGCGCCATCTCGGGCGCCGAGGTCAGCACCACCACCGTGTCCACCGAGAGCACCGGCGACTCCTGCTGCGCCCTGAAGGCCGGCAGCGAGAGCACCGCGACCCTGGTGGCCACCGAAGCCGCTGGCGAGTCGTGCAGCGGCGAGAAGGCCTGCGGCATGGAGACTTCCTGCTCGGGCGGCGCCGCCAAGGCCGAACTGGTCTCGACCACCGCCGAGAGCTGCGAGAGCTCCTGCTCGGAGAAGGCCGCCTGCGAGGGCGAGGCCGCTCAGGTTGAGATGATCTCGACCACCACCGAGGCCGCCGACGAGTGCGGCTCGGCCTGCGCGGGCGACGCCTGCGGCAAGGACGCCGACGCCTGCTGCGGCAAGTGCGAGGCCGGCAAGGAACTGGCTAAGGCCCCTCAGTAAGACTCTGCTCTTCCATGCCAAACTCTGAGCAACCGCGTGCCCTGGTACGCGGTTGTTTGTTTCTGGCTATCCTCGTTACATGGCAACGTGGCTGATCAAGACCGAGCCGGGCGATTACTCGTGGGATGACATGGTAAAGGACAAGCGCACAGCGTGGACGGGCGTGGCCAACAACTCCGCCCGCATGCACATGCGTGCGGTCAAGAAGGGCGATGAGGCGTTCTTCTACCACACGGGCGACGACAAGGCCATCATGGGGGTCGTCAAGATCGTGACCAACCCGTACGAGGACCCGTCCGACCCGGGCCTGAACGGCAAGGGCGAGATGAAGGCGCCGCTGTTCGACGTGTCGGTGGGCAAGAAGGCCAAGACGCCCGTCACGCTCAAGGACATCAAGGCCGACGACCGTTTCAAGGACTTCGAGCTCGTGCGGCAGGCGCGGCTGAGCGTGCTGCCCGTGCCGGCCAGGCTCGAGACCATCATCCGCGAGTGGGCGGGGCTTTGAGCTTACTCGAACCTTCCATCGCCGAGGCCGCGAGCAGTTCCAGACGCGTGAGCGCCCGGTCGGCCAGCCCCTTGAAGATCGCGTAGGGGAACAACGCCGCGACGGCGATCGCCAGGCCGAAGGCCGTGGTGTAGAGCGCCTGGGCGATTCCGCCAGCCACCAGTCTGGGGTCGCTGTCGCCCGCGTCGCCGATTGCCGCGAAACTGGTGATGATGCCCGTAACGGTGCCCAGGATGCCCAGCATCGGGGCCGCGGTGATGATGATGCTCAGGGCGCCCTGGAATCGCTCGACGGCGTAACGCTGGGCCTCGATGGCCTCTCGGGCCTGGGCCTCGCCGATGGGCTCGGTGATGTCCACCGACAGATCGCGGGCGAGCCGGGAGTACGGGTCTCGCCGTTCACTGGTCGACTTGATCACGCCGGCGAAGTCGCCCTGCCTGAGCTTGGCAGCGAGCTTCGACGTCCGGTTGCGGACCGCCGGCCCGGTGAGCCTGGCCCAGAAGAGCGCCCGCTCGAACACCACGGTGAGCCCGAGCAGGCTGACCAGGGCAAGCGGCAGCATGACCCAGCCGCCGACGTCGAACCAATGCCTGATGGCGGACAGAAGGGCTTCCACTGGTTTCTCCGGTGCCGAAGGGGTCGGGATCGTACCGTATGCCCCATGACCGGCCAGCCCATGCCCGAACTCGACGCCCTGGAAGCCCGCGTGAAGTCGCGTGTGGCCGAGTTGGCGTCGCTGGTGGACGGTGAACTGGGCGAGGCCATCGACGCCGTCTGCCAGTCGACGCCCATGCGCGAAGCGGCGCGGTACGCGGTGCTGGGTGGTGGCAAGCGGTTGCGGCCTGCGCTGGCCCTGCTGTGCGCGCAAGCATGCGGTGGTGAAGCCCGGGCCGCCCTGCCCGCTGCCGCGGCGGTCGAACTGGTCCACGCCTTCAGCCTCGTCCACGACGACCTGCCCTGCATGGATGACGACGACCTGCGACGGGGCCGGCCCACCTTGCACGTCCATGCCGGGGAGGCCGCGGCCTTGCTCGCGGGCGATTCGATGCTCAACGCGGCGTATTGGACCTTGGCGATGCGGGTCGCTGATCGAGCGCTCTCGGCATCGCTCATCGGCGAACTAGCCGACGCCAGCGCCCGGATGATCGATGGGCAGACGCTGGATTCACTGGGCGGTTTCGACGCGGGTGTGTCGGGCGACGAGCAGCGTTTGCGCCTGATCCATCGCTGGAAGACCGGCGCCCTGATGCGGGCGGCGTGCCGGATGGGGGCGATCAGTGCACAGGCCACTGACGCCGACCTGGACGCTATCACGAGGTACGCCGAAGCGGTGGGGCTGATGTTCCAGGTGGTCGACGACCTGATCGACGTCGAGCAATCGACCGAACAAGCGGGCAAGCGCACGGGTAAGGATGCCGACGCCGGCAAGCTCACATTCCCCGGCGTGCTGGGGGTCGAGGCATCCCGAGCCGAAGTGGCCAAGCTGCTGGACGCGAGCCTGTCGGCGATCGAGCCGATGGGGGAGGCGGCCGTCGACTTGGCCGACCTGGCCCGTGTGCTGGCCGGCCGGACGCGGTGAGGCCGATGGTGCCGAGTGGCATGTTGGGCAGGGATAGTCCTGATATTTTCAATAATCATTGAAAATTATTGGGATTCCGCCTAAGAAACAGGGTTGGAGAGCGGCCTGTTGCGGGCCGCGAGCGGGATTGGAGGCTTCGCATGGCACTGCTGGACACGCTGACCGGGCCCGAGCAACTGCGCTCGATGTCCATCGACCAGCTCGAGGAGCTGGCCGGCGAGATCCGGGCGGCTATCTGCGAGCAGGTGTCGCGCACCGGCGGCCACTTGGCGCCCAACCTGGGCGTGGTCGAATTGACTATCGCCATGCACCGCGTGTTCGACTTCGGCTGGGACAGGTTGCTGTTCGATGTCGGCCACCAGTGCTATCCGCACAAGCTGCTGACCGGTCGATTGCCGCTCTTGAGCAAGCTGCGCACGCGCGAGGGCATGGCCGGCTTCCCCGAGCCCGACGAATCGCCCTACGACCTCTTCCGCGTCGGCCACGCCGGCACGGGCATCTCGACGGCCGTGGGCATGGCGCGCGGCGACACGCTCAACGGCGAGGGGTACGACCCCAAGAGCCGCAAGGACGGCCGCCGTGTCGTCACGATCATCGGCGACTCGTCGATTGTCAACGGCGTGGCGATGGAAGGGCTCAACAACGCCGGCACGCTCAAGCGGCAGATGCTCGTGGTGCTCAACGACAACGGCATGTCCATCGCCGGCCCGCAGGGCGCGCTCGCGCAGCACTTCGATCGCGTGCGTGTGAGCCACACCTATACCGGCCTGAAGCGCACGGGCAAGGAAATCCTCAAGGGCCTGCCAGGCGGCGAGGCCCTGCGTGACGCCTACCACCGCATGGGTGAGGCCGCCAAGGCCATGGTGGGCGACGGCACGCCCGAGAGCACATGGTTCGAGCACTTCGGCCTGCTGACCGTCGGGCCCATCGACGGCCACCACCTGCCCACGCTCATCGAGTTCCTTGAGGCCGTCAAGGACCTCGACCGCCCGTGCGTGCTGCACGTGAAGACGATCAAGGGCAAGGGCTTCGCGTTCGCCGAGGGAGACGCGCGGACGTTCCACTCCCCCCAGCCGTTTACCGCGGCCGAGGGGCAGGAACTCGAGTCCGAGGGCTGCAAGGTTGTCGTCAAGAGCGGCGGGCGCAGCTTCACCAGCGCGTTCGGCGATGCGCTCGTCGACCTGATGGAGCGCGACGAATCGGTCGTTGCCTGCACCGCCGCCATGCCCGACGGCACTGGCACGACGCCCGCGATGGAGAAGTTCCCAAGCCGCGTGTGGGACACGGGCATCTGCGAGAGCCACGCGCTGGACATGATGGCCGGGCTGGCGAAGACGGGCTACAAGCCGTTCTTCGCGGTCTACAGCACGTTCCTGCAGCGGGCCTACGACCAGGCGTTCCAGGAAGCCTCGCTTCAGGGCCTGCCGGTGCGGCTGTGCCTCGATCGCGCGGGTTTGGTTGGCGGCGACGGCGCGGTGCACCACGGTTTTGCCGACGTTTCCTTGCTCCGCACGCTGCCCGACGCTGCGATCATGGCGGCCATCGACGAGCCGAGTTTGCGCGCTTCGCTCGAGTTCATGCGCGAGTACGACCGTGGGTTGTCGAGCGTGCGCTATCCGCGCGACGACGTGTCGGACCGCTTCGCCGATGCATGCCCGCCCTTCGAGCTCGGCAAGGCTCGCCTACTGACCGAAGCAGTCGAGAAGCCCGATGCCGCCATCCTCGCCTTCGGCGTGCCCGCGCTCGCGGCGGTGCAGGCGGCCGAGATGATGGCCAGCGATGCGAGCATCGCCGTCTACGACGCCCGCTTCGCCAAGCCGGTCGATCGCTCGCTCATCCGCGAATTGGTCGAGGCCGGCGTGCCCATCCTGACCGTCGAGGAGCACACCCTCCAGGGCGGCTTCGGCAGCGCCGTACTCGAGGCGATCGAAGAGATGGGCCTGAAGAACGCCACCGTCCGTCGCCACGGCATGCCCGACCGGTGGATCAAGCAGGACGGACGCAAGCAGCAGCTTGCCGAAGTTGGGCTCGATGCGGAGGGGATCGAGAAGCAGGTGCGGGCGTTGCTGGCGCGGCAGAGCGATGTGCGTCAGGGCGTCGAGGTCTAAGCCTGGTCACCCTTTACGGCACAACTCCCACCCGCACTCCACGCACCTGCCCTGCCTATCCACCTCCCCCGTGTGCCCGCACGCCGGGCAGCCGGCGTCGGGCATGGGGATGGCCAGGCGGCTGAGCGGGCGGGCGAGCAGGATGAGGGCCAGACCCACCAGAGATGCCGCGGCCGCGGTTGAGAGGATGTGGCCCTCGCCCGCACCGGTGTAAATCTCGTACGCGAAGGTGATATCGCTGAGGGAAATCGCGAAGACGGCGCGGTTGATGCCCAGATACACGCCGCGCACGAGCAGCGTGAGGCCCACGAGCCGGAGCGTCCAGAGCGTGATGGAGCGGGTCAGCCGAACCCGGCTGGCGACGGCTTGGGGGGTGGTGTCGAGCCGCATGGGGTCATGTTACCGGGCTCTGTGCGGGCCGGTTGCGGCTCGAGCAGCCTCAAACGGCGCGAAACGGGCCACACGGAGTCGGCGTAGCCCTCCCAGCACGCCGGACGAGTGGGGAGCGATCGGCTCGTGCTGGGGTTGCCCCAATTCCCTCCCTATGGGTCGCCAAGGGCCCATTGCCAAACCGAGGAGCGGACCGTGGAAAAACTGAACCGGGTCTCGAAGAACGTTCGCCGAGGCGGCACGGCCGCCGCTTTGATCGCCTGCGTGTGCGGCGGCGTGCTAAGCACCGCATCGGTGGCCTCTGCTCAGGCCGACCCGCTGCAGCAGTACGACGTGCCCAACCGCCTGGATAGCGGTCCGCTTGCGTTGCCCGGCGCTCCCGGTGGCTTCGAGGAGGTCATCTACAGCGCCACGCTGCAGGCCCCCGGCGCCGGCTGGAGCCGCGTGCGGTTCGATGCCCAGGCGACCGCCC
This sequence comes from Phycisphaerae bacterium, assembly GCA_030426395.1. Taxonomy (GTDB): domain Bacteria; phylum Planctomycetota; class Phycisphaerae; order Phycisphaerales; family UBA1924; genus JAHCJI01. The sequence goes on along the minus strand of JAUHYE010000018.1, from coordinate 15,564 downwards.
TGCCAAGCAACATGCGGCTGCGTATCACCAGCCTGAAGGACAATCACGACCAGCACCTGAATGCCCAGAGCCTGCGGCAGTGGAAGCACTCGAGCGCCTACTTCAATGGCGATACGCTGCTGGTCGAAGTGCTGGCCACGCCGGGCGAGGGCGTGGGCCACGTCGTGATCGATCACCTGACCGCGGGCAGCGGCTTCACGCAAAGCGCCGGCTTCGACAGCATCTGCGGCCCGACCGACGACCGCATGCCCTCGGCCGACCCACGCAACGCGCGCCTGCTGCCCGTGGGCTGCACGGCCTGGCTCATCGACGACTGCGCCAAGTGCTTCCTGACGGCGGGTCACTGCACGTTCAGCGCCGACGTGGTGGAGTTCAACGTGCCCATGAGCACGTCGAGCGGCTCGATCGTGATGGCCGCTCCCGAGGACCAGTACCCCGTCGACGACGACTCGATGCAGTCCAACGGTGGCCAGGGCATCGGCGACGACTGGGCGTACTTCGGCACCCACCCCAACAGCGACACCGGCCTGACCGCCGGCGCGGTGCAGGGCGAGTTCTACCGCCTTGCCCCCGCGGCGCCCACGGCCACCGGCGACATCCGCATCACCGGCTACGGCACCACAGGTTCGGGCGTGCCTCGCGAGTGGAACCAGATCCAGAAGACCCACCTGGGCCCCTTCGTCGAGAAGGATGGCTTCGGCATCTCGTACCAGACCGACACCAGCGGCGGCAACTCCGGTTCGCCCGTGCTCGACGAGACGACCGGCCTTGCCATCGGCATCCACACCCACGCCGGCTGCAGCACCACGAGTGGCAACAACGGTACCGCCATCGACCACGGCGACCTGCAGGACGCCCTGGCCAACCCCATCGGCGTGTGCTGCCCGCCGATCCTTGGCATCGAGATCACGCTGCCCGACCTGGACCTGGTTGACCCCGGCTCGCCGCAAAGCTTTGGGGTGACCATCGTCGAGGTTGACGGCCCGCTCGACCCCGGTTCGGCCGAACTGTTCTATTCGGTCGCAGGCGGCGCGTACGAGAGCTCGCCTCTGGTGGCCTTGGGCGGTGACCAGTTCGAGGCGACGTTCCCCGCGCTGGATTGCGGCCAGGTGGTCGAGTACTACGTCCGAGCAACGAGCGACGGGCGCGAGACCATCGAGCCCTTTGGCGCTCCGGCCGTCGGGTACGACGCGCTTGCCGCCAACGCCGTGGTGACCGCAATCAATCAGAACTTCCAGAGCGCGCCCGGCTGGACCGTGACCGGCGACGTGCTCGAGGGTGGCTGGGAACTTGGCGAGCCCGACGGCTTCCGCGGGAGCGCCTCGGCCGACTTCGATGGCTCGGGCAACGCGTTCGTCACGGGTTCGGATCGCGGTGAAGACCTGGACGGCGGCCCGACCGTGCTGACGAGCCCGGTGCTCGACCTCTCGGGCGTGCCCGGCAACGCCGTGCTGAGCTACGCCCGCTGGTTCTCCAACGATGACCAGCGCGCGGGCATCGGCGACCAGGATCGCCTGGTGATCGAGATCACCGACGACGCCGGCGCCCGATGGACGACGCTGGAGACCGTCGACCAATCCATGGGCGGCGACGCGTGGACCAACATGCGGTGGACGATGGCCGATCACATCAGCCTGACCAGCCAGGTGCAGGTGCGATTCACCGTGATGGACAATCCCAACGACTCGGTGATGGAGGCGGCGATCGACGCGTTCATCATCGAGGGCCTGGACTGTGGCGAGTGCCGAGCCGACATAGACGGCGACGGCGCCCTGACCATCTTCGACTTCCTGGCGTTCCAGAGCGCCTTCGACATGGGCGACTTGCGGGCCGACTTCGACGGCGACGGCAGCCTGACGCTCTTCGACTTCCTGGAGTTCCAAAGCGAATTCGATACCGGCTGCTGAACGCGACCGGTTTCAGCGGTGTCCCCTCCTTGGAGCAAACCGGGGTCGGCCTCACGGTCGATCCCGGTTTGTGTTTTGCACCGCTGGCTTATCGCCGCACGAACGGGTTGTGCGAGCGCTCCTGGGCCACTGTTGTGGTTGGGCCGTGGCCGGGCAGGCAGAGACAGGCTCCGTCCATGCTGTAGATCTCGCGGCGGATGCTCTCGGCGAGTTGGTCGAAGTTTCCGCCCGGGAAGTCGGTGCGACCGACGCTGCCACTGAAGAGCGTGTCACCGACGATGGCAACGCCGCCGCCGGGCGCGACGAACACGCACCCGCCCGGGCTGTGGCCCGGCACGTGCCGCACGTCCCAGGTCTCGCCGCCGATGGAAACCTCATCTCCGTGCTTGAGCAGCCGTGTCGGCTTGGGCCCGCTGTAGGGCATGCCGAACATCGCGCTCAGGTTCAGGGCCGGGTCCTCGGGCCAGTCCGCCTCGGCCTCGTGGATGATGAGCGGCGTGCCGGGAAAGGCGTCCATCACGTCGCTCAGCCCCATCACGTGGTCGGCGTGGGCGTGGGTGAGCAGGACGGCCTCGACGTTCAGGCCGGCTTCGTTCACCTGATCGATGATGGCCCGTGGCTCCAGGCCCGGGTCGATGATCCAGGCGTTCTTGCCGTCGGGCGTATAGACGTAGGCGTTGGTCTCGAAGGGGCCCAAGACGGCCACCCAGAGGGCGGCGTTTCTGCTTTGTTCGGGCATACGTCCGGAAATGTCAACAGGCTGCATGGGCCCAGTGTACCCACCCTTTGGCCGGACTAAAGGCTCTGGGAGCCATTCTGGGCCGGAAGTGGCCCTCCTGAGCCTCTTGGTGTGCATCAGGCTGGCTCCATTGCCGTTATAGTGATGTGGCGGGGATGCGCCACCCAGGCATGGAGGGCCGACCATGAGCCAGAAGCTTCCCGATACCAACTCCCTCGAACCCAACCTGCCCAAGGCCCGGCCAAGCCGATGGCCCATGGTGCTGGTGCTGCTGACGCACGGCTTCGTGTTCGTGCTGGGTGCGGCGGCGGTCGTGCTGTGGGCGTTGAGGCCTGCGGCGGCGGCCGGCGTTGCGGGCATAGACCTCCAGAGCCTGCTGTCGGGCGACACCGAGGCGGCTCTGACCACGGGCGATGCCGCGAGCGCGGCGGGCCTGCTCGTGCCCGAGAGCATGGGCGTGGCGGGGTTGCTGGCGATGGTGCTGGCCGTTGTGCTCGCGCCGGCGTCGGTGGGGCTGGTCTATCTCGTGGGAGACGTCCGTCGCACACGCGAGGACCTGCACGGCACCATCATGGCGCTGCGATCGCTCGGCGAGCAGGCCGCGCTCAGCGACGACGCCCGCCGTGTGCTGCATCGTTCGCGCGAGCGCACGCTGCTGCGTCGCGCGATCGAGGAAGACATCGCCGCCGAGGATTGGGACGCGGCGCTCGTGCTCTCGGGCGAACTCGCCGATCGGTTTGGATACCGGCAAGACGCCGAAGACTTCCGCCGCCGCATCGATCGCTCACGCCGGGCGACGCTCGAGCACCAACTCGGCACGGCGATGGCGCGGCTCGAGGACCTCGTGCTGCATCGGCATTGGGACGAGGCCCAGCGTGAGGCCGTCCGCATCGCGCGCACGTTCCCAGATTCGCCGCGCGCACAAGCGGCGCCAGAGCGTGTGAGCCGCGAGGTCGAGCGATTCAAGGCCGACCTCGAGCGGCAGTTCCTCGAAGCCGCCGAGGACGACCGCGTCGAGGAAGCAATGGAACTGCTCAAGCGTCTGGACCAGCACCTGCGCGAGGACGAGGCGGCGCCATTCCGAGAGGTCGCGCGCGGTGTTATTGGCAAGGCCCGTGATAACCTGGGCGCCAAGTTCAAGTTGGCCGTGCGCGACAAGCGGTGGGTCGAGGCGGCGGGGCACGGCGAGCGGATCATCGCCGAGTTCCCTAACTCCAAGATGGCCGCCGAGGTGCGCGAGCTTCTCGACGGCATCCGCGAGCGGGCGGCGAAGATGGTGTCGAGCGGGTATTAGCCGCCGGATTCGATCGGTTCACTCAGCACGAGGACCGCACGAGCGATCGCCATGCTCGTGGGGTCCTTGTATTCGCGTGTGACACCGCCCCCGATGATCAGCGCGGCCGAGTCGCCCCCGGCACCGGTGACAGTCAGGAGCGTGAGCCCGTCGGCGGAGCCTAAGGGGTCGCCCGAGATGGTTGTTGCTTCGATCGGCACCCGCCGTGATGCCCTGCCGAGCAACTCGGGTGCTGTCGTGAGATTGATGCCGGTCGAGGCGGTCGAAGTCAGTTGCGTGGTGAGGGCGTCGAGCGCGGCGGCGCGGTCTTGCGGCAGCGCGGTTTCGCCCTCGGACCAGCCGTCCGCGGTGCGCGTGTAGGAGCGCTCGCCCAGCTTGATGCCGGTGATGAGCGAGGCGTCGCCCGCGAGCGCGGTGCGGGCCACGAAGTTGTGCGGTCGCAGGGCGATCTGCTGCAGGGGTTCGAGGTCGATGGCGACGTAGGTCGTGCCGAGCGGCTCAACTTCGGCGCCCGCCCGGCGTTCCTCGCGCTCTCGCGTCACGCCGACGCGCGTCAGGCGGCCGCCGGTGTCCGCCGGGCCGTGCAGGGTGAGGATGACGCGTTCGGTGATTCGCAGCGGCCGGCTGGGGTCCTCGCCTGGCTGGGTGGTGTCGGCCTCGAGGGTGATCGACACGGGGTCGGAATCTTCTAGCAGGGAAGGCGGTGATTCGTTGAATCGCTCGACACGCAGATCCGCGATGGCGCGGAGCAGGGTGTCGATGGCTTCCTCGCTGGCGCGGGCCGCGACTGGAGCGCGTAGCGACCAGTTGCCCTCGACGCGGGCCAGATCGATCTGGGTCGAGCCGCTCGAGAGCGCGAGCCGTGCGGGCCGGCCTGGCAGCGCGCCGAGCAATCCCTCGTCTCGCCAGGCCAACAAACCCTTCCGTTCGAACATCTCGTAGAGCTGGTCGTCGATCGAGAAGTGCTGCACGGCGCCGTCGGCATCGACGCGGTCGACCACGCGGCGGCCGCCGATCACCGGTTCACGCAGACCCAGCGACATCTGCCGGCCGCGGGCGTCGGTGATGGTCAGCGTGGTGGCGACCGGTGACAGGTCGCCGGGATCCTCGATCGGCCGGCCTTGCAGATCGTCGAGGATGCGCGCCGCGACGCGGGCCCGGACATCCTGCACCGCCCATGGCGGGCCGTCCTCGCCGACAAGCTGCCAACCCAGCAAGGTTCGCTCGACGCGGGTGGTGCCGCCGTCGCGGTAGGTGGTCTCGAAGGCGACGATCGATGCGGCGTCGGTGTCGAGCACCGGCTGGGGCCCGGCGGCCCCGGTGGCCGATGGTGGTCGCAGGAGCCAGATCGACGCGACCACGATGATGATGGCCGCCGACAACGCAATGATCACCGGCTTCTTGGGCATCGGCGCAGCATACTCCCGCGTCCCGACCCGGGGCGCTCCAACGCACCATCGGCATGGAGGCCGTGGATGGGCCAGCGACAAGCCAACCGCCCAGTGATCGGGATCGCCGGCGACGTCGACGTCGCGCCCAGCAGCGACCCCCTCGCTCCGCCGGCCCTGCGGTCGTGCTGCCGCATGACGTATGTCCAGGCTGTCACGGCGTCGGGAGGTTTGCCAATTGTTCTGCCGCCGGTGATCGATCAGATTCCCGAACAACTCTCGCTCGTCGACGGCGTGCTGCTCATCGGGGGAGACGACCCGCGTACCGAGCCCTTCGGCGAGCCAACCGACCCGCGCATCACGCCAGTCGAGCCGCTGCGTCAGGGATACGACATGGCGCTGCTGACCGCCCTGGAAGCCAAGCCCGAACTCCCGGTGCTGGGTGTCTGCTACGGCATGCAGATGATGGCGCTGGTCGCGGGTGGCTGTTTGCACCAGCATTTGCCCGACACTTTGGGCGAGGCGTGGACGGCGCATTGGCGCCAACCACACGCGATCGATGCAAAACCTGGCGCACCAGATTGGCTAACGACAGCGTCTGATAATCCTGTCAGTAGACACCGCCAGGCCGTTGCCAATGCGGGTTCTCTGGCCGTGGCTGGGGTTGCGCCCGACGGCATAGTGGAAGTTATCCACAACCCGGAGCGGCCGTTTTACGTAGGGATCCAATGGCATCCCGAGATCAGCGGAAACGGTCTGCTCGGTTTGGGCGTGTACAGTGTGTTCGTTCGGGCTTGCGGGGGTTAGGACGACTCCCAGGGCAGGACCCGGACCTCGGGCAAGGGAGGCGCCACCCGGCGATGGCCGATCCGCAGCCCAACGCGACCGCCCTGGACTCCAGCGATCCGCTGGCGCTCGGGGCGATGCTCGCCCCGGCCGTCAAGCAGGCGGCGGGGGACAACCTCGGTGACATCGAATGGTTTCGTACCAGTTGGCAGCGCGGCGGCGCGGCCACCGGTTTTTCGACATGGACCCTCGAGGACGGCCAGACCGTTCCGTGCATGGTGAAGGTGCCCGTGGGGCCCGTCGAGCGGCGCTGGGCGAGCGCCCTGGGCGAGTGTTGGAAGCGTGGTTGGACGGCCCCGGACTGCCAGGCCCTGTCGACGCCTCGGGTGCTGGCTTCGGCCGACAGTTTGGGCTCGTACGACCTGTGCTGGCTGGTGGTGGAGCGGTTCGAGGGCGGCACTGTGGCTACCGGCTTCGATAAGCACTCGCTGGAAGCCTTGGTCGATGCGGCCAGCGATTTCCAGATCCGGGCCCATCGGCAGTTCGAGCCCCACGGCATGGCCTTCGACCCCGATTGGGCCCACGCACACGAGCACGCCCGCCAGATGGCCCATGATGGGGCCATCCCCGACGCCCAGCATTGGAACAACGCCTTAAAGCACGCCCGCAAGTTGCTGCCCGAGGCTCTGGCGATGTGGCGAGCCCGACCTGTGAACGCCTGGCTGCACGGCGACGTGCATCCGGCCAACGCCATGTGGCGGCAGGCCTCGAACAACGGCCACGGCCACCAGGGCCAGAAGTGTGCCCTGATCGACCTTGGGATGGTCCACCCCGGCCACTGGGCCGAGGATGGCCTGTATCTGGAGCGGCAGTTCTGGGGCCGCACCGAGCGGTTGTATGGGCTCAAGCCGGTCTCGCAGGTGGCCAGGGCCCGCCGTGAGGCCGGTTTGCCGGTCGAGCCGGATTACGCCAAACTGCTCCAGAGCAAGCGTCTGATCGCCTCTGCGGCCGCCCCGGCTAACCTTGAACACGAGGGAGACGGGATCTACCTGAGTGGGGCCTTGGCCGTGCTCGAGCGTTCCGTGCGGGCTTTAGGTGGATAGACTGGTGCCTGACCGGACGCTGTTCGGTCGGAAATCTCCGAATCGGCCCGTCCCGGCATCTTGGGGCGGTGCCTCCGCTTGCCCCGGCCGTTGGGGGTGGGAAGTATCACAGCCGGCCCGTGGGGCCGAAATGCACCCGGCAATATGTGGGAGACCCCGTCCATGGAAAAGTATGAGCAGATGAAACAGGTCCTCGATTCCATCGCCGAGGACATGGACAAGGTCAAGGCCGGCAACAAGGCCGCGGGCACCCGCGTTCGCACGGCGATGCAGGAAATCAAGAATCTGGCCCAGGACCTCCGCAAGGAAGTCCTGGAGATGCGCAAGCAGGACTGATCGCACCCGATGCCAACGATCTCGAGCGATACTTCGGCTACAAGCCCCGCGGGCGCCAAGGCCCGCGGCGGCGCTGCGCCTGCACTCGGGGAGGTCAAGGGCTTGCTGTTTTCGCTCGATGGTGTTGATCGTTCGGTCGCGGCGTACGACGCCGAGGGCGTTGAGCGAGTGCTGCCCCATCGCGGGCACATGCGGCTGATCGACCGTGTCATCTGGCACAACGAGGGCTTTACCAAGGCCGTTGCCGCCAAGACGATCGCTGACAATGAGTTCTGGGTCGCTGGGCACTTCCCGGGCAAGCCGATGTTTCCCGGCGTGCTGCAGATCGAGGCCGGCGCTCAACTCGCGTGTTTCATGTTTCTGGCTCGGCAGACCGAGCCCTTCCTGGCCGCGTTCCTGCGCATCGAGAACGCGGCGTTCCGCTCGATGGTCGCGCCTGGTGACGAGCTCATCGTGCTGGGCGAAGAGGTGAAGTTCGGCCGCCGCCGATTCACCGCCAACGTTCAGGGAGTGGTGGGCGATCGCGTGGCGTTCGAGGCCACGGTTTCCGGCATGGCCATCGATCCGGTGGCCGGGCAGGGCGGCTGATCAGGCGACGTGCCGACGCGAAGCCCACAACCGCTGCCATTCGTCCTCGAGCCCAGGCTCTTCGAGAAAGTGTGGGGCGGTCGGCGTCTGGCCACGCTGGGCAAGGACTTGCCTGACATTGGCGACATCGGTGAGAGCTGGGAGCTTGCCGACCTCGACTCAACGAGCGCGTCTGGCGCTGGTGGTGGTGCGGTGTCGTCGATCATCGCGCGCGGCGCACTCGAAGGCAGGACGATCCGAGACGCTGTTGCGCTTTGGGGGGCTGATTTGCTCGGCCCGACGCCATCGCTCGATGGGCGATTCCCGCTGCTGGTGAAGTATCTCGACGCTCGCGAGGATCTGTCGGTGCAGGTGCATCCCAGCCCGGCCTACGCCGCCGCGCACGCCGAGGCGCATGTGAAGACCGAGTGCTGGTACGTTGTGCAGGCCGACGAGGGGTCGCGGATTCTCAAGGGCCTCGCACCGGGCGTGACGCCCGAGGGCGTGCGGGCCGCGGCGCTCAACGGTGACGATGTTTCCGGCATGTTGCACAGCGCGCCATCGGCTGTTGGTGACCTGCACACGCTGCCGACCGGCACGATTCATGCGCTTGGCGCGGGCACGTTGGTGGCAGAGGTGCAGACGCCCAGCGACACGACGTTCCGCGTGTATGACTGGGCGCGCGAGTATGGACGGTCCGGGCGCGAGTTGCATCTGGAGCAGGCCGTGCAGTGCATCCTCGAGGGTCCGCCGCCGGCGACGAGCCGGTTGGGCCGCAGTGACGACGCGGGCCGGCTGTGCGCTCTGGACGCATTCTCGATCGACGAGGCCCGGCCGCATGGTGGCGATGAGCTCCCGCTCAGCTTCGACGGCCGCTGCCAGATTCTCATGCTGGTCAGTGGCGTGGGCGAGGTGGTGGTGGAGGGCGACGACGCCGCGAGCCTGCCGGTGCACGCCGGACACACCGTCGTCGTGCCGGCCGCGTGCGCGGATCGTGTGACATTCGTCTGCGATCCTGCGGCGCCCCTCGGGCAAACGCGGTTGTTGCGCGTCGGCGTCGGCACCGCCTGAGCACCGTCAGGCGGCTTGGCCGTTTGGCGAGTTCCGCATCGCCTTGAAGTACAGGTTCGAAGCGCTTCGGCGGGAGATGCCAAGGCTCTCACCGAAACGCTGTGCGCTGGCCCATGCGCCGCGTTCGCTGGCCTTGGCGAGTTCCAGAAGTGCAGCAAGCTTGCTGTCGTGCCAGGCGAGCAGTGCATCCCGCACGGCGTCTTCGATGGGGAGCGTGCCGATGGCGCGTTCCATCGGCAGATCGAGCAGCGCGTCGAGCACCGAGAGCAAGCCAGCAAGGAAGCCAGCGTTGACGTCGATCTTCACCTGGTCGCCAGCGAGTTCGCAGAACCGGCCGCGCAGCAAGGCAATACGCACGAGTTCTTCGGGCTTATGCGGTGCGGCGGACCTCATAGCTGCGATGGTGGCCCACGCTCGTGCGTGACGCTCGCCGAGCAGGCTCATCGCCATTCGAGCCGACGACACGCGAGAGAGAACGCCTCGAGCGGAGGCATTGACTTGTTGGAGCAGCGCATGGGTGAGTCCCACATCGCCCTTGATGGATGCCTCGATCGCAGCGACATCAAACTGTTGTGCTGCGACGAGTGAGATCATGCGAATGCATGTGGGTAAGAGCGTGCCGGGCGATCGGCCACGAAGCGGCTCGGGCTGGCAGAAGAACCAGCCCCGCGCCCTGGAAGCCTGCCTCGACGGCGAGCGTGTAGCCATCGTTGATCGCGCGTTGGCAGGACTTGGTCGCATCCCCACTTCTGGGGATCGATGGCTGCAAGAGTGTGACGCGATCGGGCAACAGCACGCAATGTTCGCCGGCATCGATCATCCCAAGCGTGCATGGCATGAGCCCGTGGCACTCACCCAGAAGCTCGTCGAGCCCGATGGCGTGCAAGGAGCTGCCGATCGTGGCACGGCACACGTCTGATTGGGTGTCTTCCCCTTGCGCCATCCCCTGTTCCAGGGGGCTATCTCGTACGCGATGAGCTGGCGTTGTCTGTTGAAGACCGGAATGCGTGTGATTGCGCATTGCGGCTCGTTGGTCGCTGGAGTGTGCATCTCTGCTGTCATGGCGTGTCCCTCGAATGGGGTGCTCCTGGAGACCGCAGTCGCGAATTGCAGGCTGACATCGGCACGACATCGAGTCGCCTCAAGTCCATCAAGATCCCCACCGATGACACGGCCTGGACTGGACGTGGCCCGATGGCAAGGTGGCTGGGATGCGACGCCGGAGAGTCAGACGACATGGCCATGGTGGTGTCCGGACTTACATCCGAATCGAGTGTGCTCTGGCCGACGACCGGGCGTGTGTCGTGCGTTGCATCGATGATCGGTGCGAAGTGAGCGTGGAGTGCGTGCATCCCGCGGAAACGGCGGGCGCGGCGCTCCGGCGGATGGTCTCGAAGTTGGCCGCCGCCGGTGCAGTGGCCGACTCCGTGTTGTCCGACTCATGCGTCGCGTATCGGCATGTGCAGCCCTCGCCCGTGGCCGTTCGTGGTGGTGATGAGCTCTCGTGTCTCGCCATCGCATTCAACGACATGACCGGCCGCCTGTGTGAGCAGCGTCGGCAGTTGCTCCGCGTGAACGAAGACCTGGAGCGGTGCGTTGAGAAGCGGATGGCCCAGTTGGCCGAGGCCGCCGCACGCCTCGCGGAACTCGCTTCGAGGGATGTGCTCACAAGCCTTCCCAACCGCTACGCCATGATGAGTGCGCTCGAGGAGATGTTCCGTGCCTCTCGCGAGGCCGGCGTGGACCTGATGTGCCTGGCCATCGACCTTGACGGCTTCAAGGGCGTGAACGACACGCTGGGTCACGCGGCCGGTGACGAGCTCCTGAAGATCGCCGGCGACCTGTTCAAGGAAGTTTGCCGCGAGGGCGACGTGCCCGCACGCCTCGGCGGCGATGAGTTCATCATCCTGTTGCCGATGCGCCAACCGCGCGACGCCGAGCCCATCGCGAATCGATTGCTCGAGAACTTCGGCGCTCACGCACAAACCTGGCTCGACGGTCGGTGCGTGCCGGCAATGCCGTCCCTCAGCGTGGGCATCGCCACCATTGAGCACAGCGGCGCAGCTTCTCCAGAGGAATTGCTCAGCGCCGCCGATGAAGCGCTCTATATCGCGAAGCGTGCGGGTAAGGGTCGGTACGAATTCTGGCGCAAGCCCGGCGACGGCAAGGCGTCGTCCGAGGCGGCGTGATCAGCCGCGGCGATCGCCCGTGGGCCCGAGCTCGATCGCGTTCTTGCCGTGGTGCTTGCTCTCGATCGCACGCTGGTCGGCGGCGCGAACGAGCGCGGCGCCGTCGAGGCCGTCCCAGGGGAAGGTCGCCAGCCCGCCCGAGATCGTCAGCTGCCCGGGGGCGTCGTCGGCCAGCTTGCGGAACCGAGCCTCGCGCACCAGCGCCCGGAAACGCTCGGCGATGTCGAAGACGCTGGTCGGGTGGCGGCTGGCCGGCTCGCGGGGGCCGGCGGGGTCGTCGAAGATCACCGCGAACTCGTCGCCGCCGATACGGCAGACCTTGTCGCTGGGGCGGATGACGCTCTGGAGCAGTTGCACGACCTCGCACAGGATCTCGTCGCCGGCGTCGTGCCCGTGCTCGTCGTTGTACCGCTTGAAATCGTCGATGTCGAAGACCAGCACGGAGAGATCCCGCCGCGCCTCGCCCGCGTGCTCGATGGCCTCGGCCAGCGTCGCGTCGAAGAAGCGGCGGTTCCACGCGCCGGTCAGCGGGTCGGTGCTGGCCTGCATCGCGAGCGTCTTGTGGCGGGCTTCGAGCCGCATCCAGCCGGCCAGCCACGCCGCCGCCTGTTCGAGCGCCTCTCCCGTGGCGCGTGGGCCGAAGAGCACCTTGCCGTCGATCCCGGGTACCGGCGCACGCCCGGGTCCTGCCGGGGCATCGGCGACGTCCTGGAGCCGCAGCGGCACACCCAGGCGTCGCGACGCGAGGTCAACCGCTGCGGGCACGATACTCTTGTCGTCGAGTAACAGGGCAACCAACTCACCATCATCGCCGGCAGCCGGCGGCAGCTCGGGAGCCACAACCTCGACCGGCGTGCTCCGCTCGCGCGGCATCGAGCGCGCGTTGCGCTGGCCCTGGAGCAGCACGCGGGAGGAGTACACAGGATCGTCGATATCCAGCCAGCCGTCGAACGCTTCGGCGCCCTCGCCTTCGTCGTGGAGCGGTCGGCCGACAGCCAGCACACGGACCTCGGGATCGAACCGGCGCAACGCCTCGACGAACCGGCGGGCCCGGAGCAGCGACGGGTCGGCATCGATGGCCTCGCCAAGCACGACGACCTGCTCGTCGGCTGCGTGCGCGCCGCCGCGCTTCCAGGACGACACCTCGCCCAGCGCATCCATGCCGCTGCGCACGCGGACGAGCTCCGTGGTCGATGGCGCGGCCAGCACCCCGTCCAGGCCGGTGCGACCAACAAGCACGATCCGGGCCGGGCCCTCGGGGCTCGGCTCGGCATGCTGGCGTGCCATTGATGTGCCGTTGGTATCCACGGTCGCTTCCAGAATCCTCCCGCCGAGGCGATTCAACGCTCGGGCCTCTCGGCCAGCAGCATGCTCAACTCCTCGTCGCTCAGCAACGAGGTCGCCGTGGGCTCGTCGTCCTCTTCTTCTTTGGGAAGGGACGCCTGGGGCTTTGGCTCGGGCGTGCGGATGGGCCTTGGCTCTATTGATTCTGTTCGCACGAACACGGTCGCCAGTTCGTGCCGCTGGGCAGCCGCGAGCACCGGGTGGGCCTCAGGATCGTACCTCCACACCGCCACGGGCCCGGCAAAGCGGCCCAGGGCGTCGACAACCATGCCCGATAAGTCGAGCTTTGTGGGGTGGACCAGCACGAGGACGGCCGATTTGGTCCCATTGCCGACCTTCTGGCGGAGCAGGATCTCGGCCATGGCGGAGTACCCGTCCTGGGCGGCCACCCATGCCAGCCCGCGTCGCTCGAGCGACGCCAGCAACTCGCGAGGCGGCTCCTGCCCGGCGGGTGTCCACAGCACGCAGCAGGGCCCGATTTTGGGCGTGCGATCGAAGTTGCTGTGGCCGTTTTGCCCCATCACCCCAAGTATACCAGATCGCCCGGCGTGGCTTGTCGGTTGGCGAGGTTTCACACCTTCTTTGCAGCATCAATCAGCAGGCGAGCGCAGGTCGAGGCGCCGTCCTTGCAAGGCAGTTGGCCGAGGGCCCTCGTCATCGCATTCCGTCGTTCTGGCGACGCCAGCAATTCGCGCAATGGGGGACCGACCGCTTCAAGGTTGGCCTGCGGCGTGATGCGATCTTCCAGCACGATCGCGCCGCCGGCGTCAACCAATGGCTGGGCATTGGCCGCCTGATGCTGGTCGCGGTGGTAGGGGTAGGGCAGGAATATTGACGGTACACCATTGGCGTGGGCTTCGGCAACGGTCCCCGCGCCGCTGCGGCACAGCGCGAGGTCGGCGGCGCCCCAGGCCGGGCCGATGGGGTTCTGGCGTTCGAGCACCCTGCCTCGTAGGCCGGCGCTCTCGTATGCGATCTGAACGTCCGCTGCCGCGCGCGCATCGCCGGCCAGGTGCAGCACTTGCCAGCCGTCGAGTGCGTCGGGTGACGTGTCGCACAGAGCCGACATGAACACATTGATCGACGTCGCGCCCTGGCTGCCACCCATGATGAACAGCGTCGGCGTGTCGGGGTCGAGCCCGAGCATGCGACGGCACTCGGGTTTGGCCGCGGGCGCGATGGCGCGGTTGCCGACAATGGGGCCGATGGCGTCCCAGCCCTTAGGCCCGTCGTTTTGCGCCACGAGCCGATGCCTGGCCCGCTTCGAGATGAAGCGATTAGCTTTGCCAATGCGGGCATCCAGGCTCACCAGCACCAATGGCACCCTTTCGACGCGTGCGGCCTGAGCTGCGGGAGCGGAGACGTACCCGCCGGTTGACATTGCGACGATTGAATCACACTCGGCTTGTAGCTCTCTCAAGGCTTCGCGGCTGTCGCGCACCGCTTGGCCCCACGCACGAACGCACCGCAGCATGGCATGGGGCTTCGCCGAGGGCGGTCTGGCCCCGATCGCCACGCGCATGGTGGGATGGCCGAAGACGAGCTGGCCATCAAGCGAGCTTTCGTCGGCCGGGCGATCGCCCGTGATGAACACGGCTCGGGCGTTGGGTTCCAGCCGTTCGAGCGTTTCGGCGATAGCCAGCGAGGGGTAGATGTGCCCGCCAGTGCCCCCGCCGAAGAACGCGATGCCCAGTGCCGCCCTGCCGCTCACGCCACGGCCTCGGCCGGGTGCGAGCGCACGCGACCGAGGCGGTTCGGACGGGGCTCGGGCGAAGGGCGATTGGTTTCGGTCTGCACGGCGGGCATGCGCTTGGCCTGGCGTCGGTCCATCGCGATGAGCAGGCCGAGCGACGCGCCCGTCAACACCCAGCCCGTGCCGCCCGCGCTCACGAGCGGCAGAGCGATGCCCTTGGTCGGCCCAAGGCCGGTGACGACGGCCAGATTCATGATGGCTTGCAGCGATACGGTCGCTGTCACGCCCAACGCCACGAGTTGGCACGCTGCGCCCTTCTCTTGCTTCACGACTCCAATACAAGCCCAAGTCAGCAGTGCAAATACGCCCACGACGCCGGCGGCCCCAAGCACGCCCAGTTCTTCGCAAATGATCGCGAAGAGGAAGTCGGTGGTGTCTTCGGGCAGGTAGCCCAGTTTGTGAAGTCCGTTGCCCAAGCCGCGGCCGGTCAACTCGCCGCCCGAGATGGCCGCAAGAGACTGGATCATGTGGTAGCCCGTGTCGGCCGGGTCGGCCCAGGGGTCCATGAAGCTGGTGATGCGTTCCATGCGATAGGGGCTGGTGCGAACCGCCTGCACCGATGCGCCCAGCGCCATCGCCGCCAGCACGCCCACGTGCCACCACCGGATGCCCGCAGCCAGCAGCACCACGCCGCAGGCCGCCCCGATGATCACCGCCGTGCCCAAGTCTTCCTTCATGATGAGCCCACAGACCAAGGCGACGGCGATGCCGGTGGGCAGCAGGCCCTTCAGGATGGTGCCGATGGCCGGCCCACGGGCGGCAGCAAAGATCGCGATAATCGCCGGCAGCAGCCACTTTGCCACCTCGCTGGGCTGCCAACTGAACAGGCCCACGCCCGGCAGCGTGAACTCGACCCATCGTTTGGCGCCCTTGGCCTCCCGGCTGAGCCCGGGGACGTACACCAGCACCAGCACGCCCACGATCAGCAGCACGGCGACCGCGATATAGGGCAGGGTGCCCGCGAACGCCGCCGCGGCGATGCCGAGATCGAACTCACGTCGAAGGAGTTCGCCGTGCTCGAGGTCCTCATGCGCGGCGCGGGCACCGTGCTGTCGAAGGCCGACATCGTCGGACACGTGTGGAACTT
>JAUHYE010000144.1 GCA_030426395.1 Phycisphaerae bacterium | reverse complement strand
GGTGGCGTGTGGACGCACGGCGCGCGGCGTTCATCACCGGGCAGTATCCCATCCGCTCGGGCATGACCACCGTCGGCCAGCCGGGCGATGCGCTGGGGTTGCAGCCCGAGTCTCCGTGCCTGGCCGAAGTGCTCAAGGCCGAGGGCTACGCGACGGGCCACTTCGGCAAGAACCACCTGGGCGACCGCAACGAACACCTGCCCACGGCCCACGGGTTCGACGAGTTCTTCGGCAACCTTTACCACTTGAACACGCAGGAAGAGGCCGAGCAGCGCGACTACCAGAACTTCGGCGAGGCGTTCTCGGGCAGCCTCGAGGCCTACGAAGAGCAGTTCGGCACCCGCGGCGTCATCCACTCTTTCGCGACCGATCAGTTCGACGACACCGAGCACCCGCGCTTCGGCGTGGTTGGTAGCCAGACGATCGAGGACACCGGCCCGCTCACGCAAGAGCGCATGAAGAACTTCGACGGCGGCGAGGTCATCCCCAGGGCCCTGGACTTCATCGAGCGATCGCGGGACGACGGCAAGCCCTTCTTCGTGTGGCTGAACACCAGCCGCATGCACCTGTACACCCGCATCGACGACCAGTGGCTCCGCAAGGTCGAGAAGTACACCAGCGAGGCGGACTACCACGGCGCCGGCATGCTCCAGCACGACCACGACATCGGCGTCGTGCTGCAAGCCCTCAGGGACATGGGCCTGGACGAGAACACGATCATCGTGTACTCGACCGACAACGGCCCGGAGCACGCCTCGTGGCCGCACGGGGCGACCACGCCCTTCCGCGGCGAGAAGATGACCACCTACGAGGGCGGCGTGCGCGTGCCGTGCATGGCCCGCTGGCCCGGCAAGATCCCCGCGGGCACGAAGCTCAACGGCATCCAGAGCCACATGGAGCTGTTCACCACGCTGGCCGCCGCGGCGGGCGTCGACGACGTGGCCGAGCGCGTGATGGCCGAGAAGAACCAGCCCATCGATGGCGTGAACAACCTGCCCTACTGGCTGGGCGAGAGCGATCAATCGGCCCGCAACCACCTGTTCTACTACTACGAGACCAAGCTCACCGCCGTGCGCATGGGGCCGTGGAAGTTCCACTTCTCAACGAAGGAAGACTACTACGCCAACCTCGTGCCGCGCACGGTGCCGCTGGTCTTCAACATCCGCATGGATCCCTACGAGAGCTACGACAACAAGGACTCGTACGGCCACCTGCTGCAGAAGGTCTCCTGGCTCATCCAGCCGATGGGCCGGCTCATGGGCGAGCACCTGCAATCCCTGAGCGAGTACCCGCCGGTGCAGGGCGGCAAGTCGTTCGACATGTCCAACGTGGTCGAGGAGTATATCGAGAAGGCCAGGCAGTAGGTGCAACGCCTGCCACCTCGCCAATTCCAAACAGGGAGAATCATGATGAAGAGCGTACAACACGTTTGCGTGCTATGGACCATTCTGGCCATCGCTACTTCGGCATGTGCCCAGCAGCGCAACCAGGCCAGTCAACAAGGATCGGCCGACCGCCCCAACATCCTCATCATCTGGGGCGACGACGTCGGCATGTGGAACATCAGCGCCTACCACCGCGGCATGATGGGCGGCGAGACGCCCAACATCGATCGCATCGCCGCCGATGGCATGCTGTTCATGGACCACTACGCCCACGCCTCGTGCACGGCCGGGCGCGCCGCGTTCATCACCGGGCAGAGCCCGCTGCGCGTCGGGCTGGCGACCGTCGGGCTCGCCGGCGCGCCGCAGGGGCTCCAGAAGGAAGACCCCACGCTGGCCGAGATGCTCAAGCCCTTGGGCTACGCGACCGGGCAGTTCGGCAAGAATCATTTAGGCGACCGCGACGAGCACCTGCCGACGGTCCACGGCTTCGACGAGTTCTACGGCATCCTCTACCACCTCAACGCGGGCGAGTACCTCGAGCAGGACGACTACCCCACCGAGGCCCTCGAGAAGGCCGGCCTCACCTGGCGGGGCATCATCCACTCGTGGGCGACCGAGGACGGCGGGCAGCGCATCGAGGACAAGGGACCGTTCGGGCAGGAGCGCCAGCGCACGCTCGATCACGAGGTGCTCGAGGAGTCCAAGCGGTTCATCCGCGACGCGGCGGACGCCGGCACGCCGTTCTTCGTGTGGCACAACACCACGCGCATGCACTACCGCACCAATCTGAGCGACGAGTACGACGGCGCCACCGGCCTGGGCCTCTACGCCGACGGCATGAAGGAGCTCGACGACGACGTGGGCGAGCTGCTCGACCTGCTCGAGGAACTCGGCATCGACGACAACACCATTGTCATGTTCTCCACCGACAACGGCGCGGCGACGAACTCCTGGCCCGACGGCGGCAACCAGCCCTTCCGCGGCGAGAAGGGCGTGGGCGGCTACGAGGGGGCGTATAAGGTCCCGTGCGCCGTGAAGTGGCCCGGCGTCATCCCCGCCGGCACGACCACCGGCGAGCTGATGGCGATGGAGGACTGGGTCCCCACCATCATGGGCCAGCTCGGCCAGGGCGACCTCAAGGAGAAGCTCCTGGACGGCCACGAGATCGGCGGCACGACCTACCGCGTGCACCTGGACGGCTACGACCAGACGCCCGTGCTGACCCAATCGGGCCCCAGCAACCGCAAGGAGTTTTACTTCTTCACCGAGACCACCTTCCACGGCGTGCGCTTCGGCGAGTGGAAGTTCCTGTTCACCGAGCAGGACAAGTGGTTCAACGGAATCCAGCAGAAGATGGTCACCCCGCTCATCACGCGGCTCGATCTGGACCCCTTCGAGCGGATGCACGAGGCCCGCGGCTTCGACGAGTGGCAGGAGAACCGCTCGTGGGCCCTCGCGCCGGCGATGGGCGTGGTGCAGAAGTTCTTCGACTCGTTCGAGGACTACCCCGCCCGGCAGGAGAGCGTGAACTTCGACACCAGCGAGGTGATGAAGCAACTGGGCGGCTCGCACGCGCGCTGAGCGGGCCGCTCGTCCGGGGCACGCCAGCGCTACTTCGGCACTGGCACCGTCGTGGTCAGCAGCCACGAGCCCACGTGCAGGGCGACCGAGGCGATGGAGATCCAGAATAGGACGCGGGCGAGCTGGTGGAGGTACCAGGGGCCAATGACCGTCAAGGGGTTGGACTTGTTCTTCCGCCATTCCCGCTTCACGACGGACCAGAGCCGCTTGGGGCCAGCATCATCGCCCGCGAGCGGGTGGCACTCTCCGTAATACTCCACGAGCGTCGGCGTGCGCTGCACGCGGTCGGCCTGGTCGCGCAGCACGCCGATGGTCAGCGTGAGGTGGCCGCGCAGGACGTTGTAGATGATGATGAACACGGCCGTCGTGACCATGAGCGGCCACCACGCCTGCGTGCCACCCAGCAGCACCCAAGCCGCGTGCGTCTGCGTGTGCGAGGCGTCGAAGTGCTCGAGCCACGCCCGCACGACCTCACCCCCGGGCGGCACGCCCTGGCCGGCCTCAAGCGATTGGCGCAACGCCTCGTACCCCCGCGCCGTCGTCGTCAGCGTGAGCACCTTGGCCGCGTAGGGCAGCAGGAAGCCGACCAGCAGGAGCAAGTGGACGAAAAACATGGGGCCGGTGTAGGTGCGACGGAGTGTGGACCAAGGGTCGGGGGCGTTGCCTTCGATGTCGAGGCGTTGATCGGCGGTGTCATTGAACACAAGTCTTGAGGCTTTTCGAGCTATTGCGCCATCCAAGCATGCTCTGGTAAAATCACACCGATCGCAGACGGCTTTTGAAAGATCAGCGCCGCTCATGTCGGCAGTGCTCAGGCCTGCACCCGTGAGGTTTGCACCTTTGAGCTCCGAGCCAACTAGAGTGGCACCGCTGAGACCTGCGTGAGATAGGTTTGCCCCGACCAGTATCGCATTGGACAGATTTGTGCCGAAAAATAGCACACGCTCGGCGACCGCGCCGTCCAAGCGAGCAAACTCCATATTAGCGGTACCAAGGTGTGCGTCAGACAGAATTGCCAGCGTAAGTCGAGCGTGTTGTAGCGATGAGCTAGACAGTTCTGCGCCTTCAAGATGCACTTCGATTCCAATGTTTGGCCAGACGAGTCGGTCCACCATCCGGTTCCATTCCAGCAACCGACGCGGCCCTTCTTCCGGGCTATCGCTGCGTAACGCGGATTGCTCAGAATACCGCAGCATGAGCAGCATCCACCAGTCACCACAAAACACACGTTGGCCTTGATGGTTCAGGTAGGTGGAATACGTATCTTCGCCGAAGGCACACACGGCCACATCTGCGTTGAACGCCTGCTTGCTCTCTTTACGATTGCGCGCGGGATGATCGGGCCCGTAGAACGGGCACACCAGCGGCCCGTCGTAGTCGGGAAAGTCGCTGGGGCGCTCAAGCGGGGCGTCGGGCAGGCCGGCGATGAAGGGGGGCTTGTTCTCGGGCGGCGTGGGGGTCGTGGGGGGCGTGGGGGTCGTGGGCTCGTCCATGCTGGCCGCACGATAGGGGGTTGCGCCCTCGCCCGGGGAGAGGCGATGCCTCGACGGCGGTCTCTGGTTCCAGGCCTGTGATCTCGAGTTCCAGGCCGGAAACCTCGTACCCCCGGCCGGGGGTACGGCATCGCAGGCCGGGGGTTTCGAATCTCCGGCCGGGGACTTCATATCTCCGGCCGGGGGTACGAGATCGCAGGCCGGAGGTCTCGCACCCCCGGACGGAGGTACGAACTTCCAGGCATGGAACCGGAGCTTCCTCATGGGAGATATCGCACCGCCGGCGTGCCCGAGCGGACCAGAACGGCCCTTGCGGGCTCCCAGGGCCGGTTGGCATGGACCGGGTGCTCGTGCGACGCACTTCGTGCTGTGCGCGCTGTGCCGCCTTGCATCCCCCCTGATGTGGGGATCGTTGGGCATGTTTTTCGCGATTTTGGCGGTCGTACGAAAGTTGGGTTCCCGCGACCCCGATACACGCTTGAGCGCCCGCCACGGTTGGTGGGCATGACTTGCCGGCGCGGTCACATGCCGCGTCGTTCACGGAGGAAGCCGTCATGTTGACCGGACTTCTTATGTTGTCGTGCCGCGCGTACGCGGCTGGCGGGCGGCCGCGGCCGTCCATCGTTCTGTCCGCGCACGAGTGTGCGCCTGGAACCATCGGGGGTGTGTTATGAGTACGGTGCCACGCGAATACGACGAGGCCGTCGACTGGCTGGCCGACCGGATCGCGGCGTGGACGGCGGACCCGACCGCGCTGGGGTTATCGGTTGAAGAGGTCACGGCCCTGTCGGCCAGCCTTTCGGAGGCCTCGACCTCGCGCGGGACGGCTTTCCAGTTGAGAATCGACTCGAAGGACGCCACCGTCGAGTACCACCAGAGGGCCGGGGACATGCAGTCCCTGACCCGCCAGGCCGTGGCCAAGATCCGGGCCTTCGCCAAGGGCAGCCCCACGCCCGGGGCCGTGTACAGCGCCGCGAGCATCCCGCCACCGGCGGACCGCACGCCAAGCGCCGCGCCCGGCATGCCCGAGCAGTTCGTTCTTTCATTGCGTCCCGATGGGGCCCTGGTGTTCCGCTTCCGGTGCACCAACCCCGCCAACGCGGCGGTGACCTACAAGGTTGAGCGTCGCGCGGGCGCCCAGGGGCCCTTCGAGTTCCTCGAGAACGCCAAGAAGCGCGAGTTCACCGACGAGAACCCGCCGGTGAACAGCGGCATCCTGGTCTACAAGGTCACGGCCCAGACCAGCACCAAGGACGGCGTGGCGGCCATCCTCATGGTGCAGTTCGGGTCCAACAACCAGGCGACGATCGTGTCGCAGGGGCCGGAGGTGACCGGACAGGCCGGGTAGGCCGCCTGGGTTTCGCAGTGTTCTCTTTGTTCCACCGCCCGGGCGGAGCCGAAGACGGCTGCGCCCGGGCTCGCTTGTATGGGGGTGTTCTGGAACGCTCCCTTCGGTCGCTTCGGGCTACCGCCCGGGCCGCTCAGCGGCCGCGCCGGGGCATGCGCCCTGCGCCCGAAGACGGGCTTAGGCGGATGCCCCGGCGTTGTTCGTCGTGCCGCTCGGACAGCGGGGCCGGATTCGTTGTGTCACTTCGCCAGCGCGGCCCGAGCGGGCTGCGCCGGGCGCGTCCGCCAGAATGGCACAGGGGAAGCAGACCCTCTGGCCTACCTCCCCTTCCCGAGCTTCAAGCTTCGGCTCCTACCTGATCTCCTCCCTCGCCGAGGAGGGCTCCGCCCGACGAGGCGAACCTACTCGCAGCCCGCGTCGAACGCGTTCTGGAAGCAGAGGAAGTCGAAGAGGGTGAGGTCGCCGTCGTCGTCGCAGTCGGCGGCCAGGTCGCCCGCGTCGAAGAGGTTCTGGAACTCGAGGAAGTCGAAGATGGTCAGCTCGCCATCGCCGTCGAGGTCGGCGTAGCAGGCGTCGGCGCTGTAGAACATGATGGGCCGGCGGCCGGGGGCGCCGCTGAACGGGCCGTTCCAGCTCGCACCGCTGTCGAAGGGCTGCCAGAAGTACTGCATCTGCACGGCGTCGGGGTGGGCCACGGCCACGAAGTCGCGGTAGTCGCCCGCCAGGCTGGCGAAGGTGACGAAGTACTGCTCGCCCGCGCTGACCGACCAGGGGATGTCGAACAGGGCCCCGCCCCAGCCGGTCTCGGTGGTGCTGAAGCTGACCTCGCGGATGATGTCGCCCGGCTGGCCGCCGTCGACCTCGCGCAGGCGGATGACGGCATCGGCGACGGCGCTGGTGTGCCAGAGCATCTGGGCCATGTCGAAGTCGTTCTGGGCGGTCCAGAGGAAGGCCTGCTCGTGGCCGCCGGTGGCCGTCCAGGTGGTCTCCAGGGGGATCTCGTGGTTGACGCCCTCGACGAAGGTCTGGGCGCTGGCGGCCCCGGCGATCGAGGCGAGCACGGCAAGGGCGGTCAGGGTGCGGGTCTGCAT
>JAUHYE010000017.1 GCA_030426395.1 Phycisphaerae bacterium | reverse complement strand
CCCCCGCGAGGCGGTCACCTGCGGGGGCTGGAATCCGGAGAGCGCCAACTCTCAAGACCATGAACTGTATATTGGATTCTAGCACCCTCCTGACAGCGACGGCAAGAAAAAACGCATCCGTGCGACGGATGAAATCATGCCGCGCGCCGCCTCGCCCGACCTTCAGCGAGGAACGCCTTGCGCTGGTTCGTGCTGAAGCCATCCCCCAATCGGTCCAGGCAGAACTGGGCGAACTCGCCCCGCAACGCGAGCAGGTGCTCGTCGGCTTCCTGCTCCCGGCCCGCGTACGCGTGGAACATGTTCACCATCGCGCGCGGCAGCCACGCCCACGGCTCGGGCGGCTGCTCGGGCAGGCCCCTGGGCTTGAACCCGCCGATCGTCTCCAACTCGGGCCAGTATCGCAGGTCCCCGGCGACGCACGGGCAGCCCATCCGCCGGATCGCCAGGAGCAGCGGCTTCATGCCCTTCCACACGCCCGCGTGCTGGAACAGGAGGTAGACGCACGATTGCACGTGCTCGTGCTCGTGCTCGAACGCCAACCAGGCGGGCGGCTCGACGCGGCCCGATCGAGCGTCCTCGGCCTCGCGCTTGGCGACTTCGTCGTCCGGCTTGATCGACGCACGCTCCAGCAGCGGACGAATCCTCGCCAGGTCCTCGTTCGCGGCGGCGAGGATCTTCTTGCGCCTGTCCGGGTCCAGCGCCAGCCATGCGTTTTCGTTGGCCTCGAAGGCGGTCCAGGCGCACCAGAGCCAGAGGCGGCGGAGCCCGTGCTGGGCTGGGATATCGGCATGTGTGAGACGCGCTTCAATGGCATCCAGCACCGGGGCGAGCGCCGCATGCAGTTCGGGCCCGCCCTCGCGGGCGAACGTCGGGTGCCCGTGCTTGACGAGCATCCACTGCTCGAGCAGGATGCGCAGCCCGCCGGCGACGGCGGCCGCGTGCTCGTCGGATTTCGTCGCGTCGAGTTCCGGCAGCATGGCATGGATCGCGCGCGGCCCGATCCCGATCATCCACGCCAGCAGGTTGCCGGGCTTCATGGCGGGACGTTCGCCCAGACCACGCGTGTCGCGCTCGCCATCGGCCGGATCGAAGCGGGACCACCGACGACCGAGCGCGAGCAATGGCTCCAAGTCGACCACGCGTCGCAAGTCGAGCCCGGCCCCACCGACCAGCACGCGCATGAGCCGCACGGTCGGGTGACGCTCGAAGGCCTCGTCCGGCTGGCCACGCCATGAGGACGCCAGCAGGTTGGCCGGGTGCGTCCAGCCGCCCGGCTCGGCCCAAACCCAGCCGGCCTCGAACGCGGCCTCGAAGTCCGCGCCGTTGGATCGGAAGCACGCGGCCGCCTCGAACCAACGCGCCCAGTCGGCCTCTTCGGCGACGAGTCCGCCGCTATCGACCCTGCTCTCGCGTGACGCGGGCAGCGGCCCCGACCGTCGGTGGCAGCCGATCACCGTGGCGAACGTGGTCAGAAGGGCCGCGTGGCGATGCCCGGCCCAGCCGGCCTCGCCGGCCGCCTTGGCGACCGACGCGACGGCCAATTCGGCCGAGAAGCCCAGGCCCGGCCCCTCGGGCCGGACGTCGGGAACCAGCCGCAGGCACGCCTCGGCCAGCCACCGAGCGTCCGCGTGGTTCCAGCCGTGGTCGGCGAACAGCGAAGTCGCCTGACGCAACGCGCAGGGCGGCTCGGCGGCTTCAAAGTCTTGCATTCCGGTACGCACGCGCTCGTCCTTTGCCTCGCTGGGGCGTTGGGTGCAGTCGAGAAACTCGGCCGAGCGTGCAGGGGTGGCGGTGCCAGTACCCCTGGATGATTGCCCGTGCGGGCGTGCTCCGGTGCTCGGTCAGGAAACGGTACCCAGCCAATCCCCGGGGTCAAGCGGGAGGGTCGTGGGCGGGGCCTCGGGGCCGCCGAATTCGGTGTGGTAGGAGATTTGCGGCATCGTGAAGTACCGTCGGGCCTGCTCGATCTCCTCCGCCTTCATTCCTGTACGGATCTCGGCAGGATCAACTTGGATCCAGACCGTGTCAACACGAAATCCCCGTCGCACCATCACGGGATCGATGGCGTAGCCATACACCTGGCGATGTCCGTATGCAACAAGGAATGTAGAGCACAATGCGCTCAGATATTCGAGGCGTTTCCGTTCTTTCAGAAGCGAAACGAGATAGACATGCCAGATCGGGCTGTGACCTCCAGGCCGGAAGACAAAGTGACGATTGCGGTCGGTCTTGAGGCATAGCTGACTCTTCTCGAATAGCTTGTTGCCGACATGTCGCCGATCCAGTCGCCCCAATCGTGCGAGTTGGTTGATGGACTGCTGCTTGGAATGTCTATCCGGCTCCGGCCTTCCATCTTCGGCTCGCATCTCGCGCACAAAGTCTGGCTCCGCAGAATGGATCAGATGGAGCTTGTTGGCCATGGCGTCAACCACAAACGAGTTGCGATCGAGCGCGGCCCTGTGCTGGCGTAGCGAGCCTTTCTGGAACCGCTGCCAGGTGCCGGGGAGCACGATGATCTTCGCATCCTCGGCGTCGGCTCGATCGAACGTCTCGGATTCTGTCTTGATTGCAGCAAGCAGATCGAGCTCGGTTACGCCATGAAGTTTGTGCTTCTCAAAGAACCGCGCATGCATCCCTAGATAGTTGATTAAATCCATCGGCGTGGACAGCTCGGTCACAATCTCGATCATGTTCTGGTGGCTGGTCTGCAGCACGGGCACGGACCGTCCGCCGACCTCCACGACCGGGTGGACGCCCCAGTGGTCCAGGGCCGGGCTATCGACGACCACGATGCCGAACAGGTGCGTCAGCTTCGTGGGGTCGATCTCCACGCGGCCCTGGCGATCGTTCTCGACGGCCGGGGCCCGCCCATCGAGCATCGCCCGCAGGCCGCCCTTGAGTTGTTTCAGGGCTTCTTTGGCCTTGGCGTTGCCCCAGTCGGCCCACTTCTGTTCATCCCAGCCCGACTTCGATGTGGGATCGGCGGTCTTGATCTGCACGACCACGGCGTATTCATCGAGCAACAGCAGCAGGTCGCACACCTCCCGTTCGTTCTTGCCCTTCTTGTACTTCGGGTTGGCAAAGAGGAAATCGCGCCCGAACGGCAACCGCCATAGCTCCTCGATGAACCGCTCGCCGGCGGTGCCGACCTCGTGGCCGCTCGGCCCGGTCCCCGTGGCTTCACCATCCCGCTTCGGGTCGTTCTGTTCGGGCATTGCGAACGATCCTATCGGGCCTGGTTCCCCGCATCGCCACATGGGCGCCCGCCTGGCGTTGCCTGCCGACCGGGGCTCTTCCTCACCCCCTCGGCCACAGAACCCCCACCCCGCACGCCCGATCGCGCGGAGCACAAGACCGGTGCTGCGGTCTCCAGCGCCGGTCTTGTGTTTTCCAGCACCGGTGCTGGGGTCCTCAAGACCGGTCCTGCGCTCTCCAGCACCGGCGCTGGGCTTCTCAGGACCGGTGCTGCGCTCTCCAAGACCGGTGCTGCGTTCCTCAAGACCGGTCCTGCGTGCTCCAAGACCGGTCGTGCGTTCTCCAGCGCCGGTGCTGGACAACGCGGGACGGGCCGCGGGCCGCCCGGCATCGGGCCGCGGCCCCGCGGGAGGGCTCCTGCGGGGGTTGGGCGCTGGTTTGCCAGCGGGATTCCCCCGCGCGCCGGGCGCAACACCCCGCGCGCCCGGGGCAACGTCTTGAGAGCCCGGGGCAACGTCCTGAAAGCCCGGCACAACTTCTTGAGAACCCACCGCAACGCGGAACAAACCCGGCGGTACACCGTGCGGGGGCCACCAATGGCACGGAGCCGGAGCCCGGAAGGTCCGGGCCCGGCGCACGGGCGATGGACGGGGCTCGGGCCCCGGGGAGCGAGCATGCAACGGATGCGTTTGATCGGGGCGGCCGTGGCCGCCGGGATGGTGTTTGGCGGCGCGGCGCCGGTGAGTTCCGGCCAGACAACGGGCAACCCCTTCTGCAAGGTCCGCGAGCTGGGGTCGATCGACTTCGACGCCGGCTTCGCGATCGACGTCGACGGGCCGATCGCCTGGTGCCGCGGGCTCGACCTGCTCTACGCCGTGGACGTGAGCGACCCGTCCGACCCACAGCTGCTGTCGGCCACGCCCGTGTCGGGCCTGTACGACGTGAAGGCCGTGGGGTCGCTGGTGTACACGCTGCGGCTCTTCGGCGCGAGCCTGGACATCTACGACGCGTCGGACCCGACCGACCTCAAGCTGCTCTCGAGCCTTCCCATCGCCGGCCCGGAGATCATCGAGGTCGTGGGCACCGTGGCCTACATCACGAATCGCGGGCAGTCGACGCTCTACACCGTCGACGTGGCCGACCCGGCCAGCCCGCGGCTGCTCGACTCGATCATGGTCACCGACGGCGTCATCCGGCTGTTCGTGCAGTGGCCCACGGTGTACCTGAGCACGCTGAGCCAGCTGGTGACCATCGACGCGAGCGACCCCGAGGACCTGCGCGAGCTCGACCGCTTCGGCGAGGGGGCCGCCGTGCAGGCGGTCTCGGGCTCGCTGGCCTACCTCCGGGACCGGCCCGGCGGCCGCCGGACGTACACCCTGGTGCACGTGGGCCGGCCCGACGCGGTGCGGCTCTTCCATCGCGGCGACTTCGACGTCGAGTCGTACGAGACGCCCTGGCAGATCGCCGGCGACGCGCTGTACACCGATGGGTCGCGGGCGAGGACGCTGGCGATCCACGACCTGCGCGACCCGACCAACCCCAGCACCCTGGGCGAGTTCGAGACCAGGGGCAGCCGGCTGAGCTTCGAGGTGGTCGACCAGCGGCTGTACGCGCTGACGGACCAGGGGCTGGCGATCTACGACGTGGGGGGCTGCCCGCCGTACCCCTTCTGCCCGGCGGACCTCGACGCCGACGGTGCCGCCAACTACTTCGACGCCCAGGCGTTCCTCAACCTCTACGTCCGGGGCGACCTGGAGGCCGACTTCAACGCCGACGGCGAGGTGACGGTGGCCGACTACACCGCCTTCGAGGCCGCGCTCGCCGCCGGCTGCCCCTGACGGCCGCTCGAGGGGGGCAACGCCGGCGCCCCGCCGGCCGCGGCGGGGGACCGGGCGGGCGCCATCGGGGCCGGATCGTGCGTGATCGGGGCCGGCTCGTCCGTGATCGGGGCCGGCGGCCGGGGGACGGGTCCTGGCCGGGGGATCGCGGGGCTCCGCTGCTGGGCCAGGCCGGCAAAGGCCGATGCTCTCGGTCGGAGGACCCGCGCCATGACCATCGTGCCCGCTTTGTTCGTGCTCGCCGTCGCCGCCGTGTCGCCGGGGGTGCGGGCGTTGCCCGTGCGCTCGCTCGCCGTGGGCATCCAGACCGGCCAGCAGGCCGAGCAAGAGCAGACCCACGACATCGGGGCCGCCCTGTGGAGCATGCGGCGGTCGGCCCAGGAGAGGGACTGGCGGGAGTGCGTGCGGTGGGCGGGCATCGTGCTGGCCATGCCGCATGGGTCGATCGCGTTGATCCGGGCCGAGGTGCTGCTGTACCGCTTCGCGGCCGAGCGGGCGCTCGCTTCGGATGCCGCACCGCACACACTCGCCGAGTTCGAGTCGATCATCGCGGACGAGGGCGACCTGGATTGGCTCGCGTTGCAGATGCGCTTGCTGCGAAACTCGCTCGGCGATGAGCTGCCCCGGGAGAACCAGCCCGACACGTTCGAGCCGGCGCCCGATGGGTTGTGGACCACCGCGACGCCCGAGGACCACGGGCTCGATGCGCGGCCGCTCGCGGCCCACCTGGAGCACTGCAAGAAGAGCGGGGCCGACGCCGTGCTGGTGGCCCGCGGCGGCGCGATCGTGCAGGAGTGGTACTCGCCGCTGTACCACGAGCCGGTGTACACGATGTCGAGCGTCAAGTCGATCACCGGGCTGCTCGCCGGTGTGCTCGTGGACGCGGGGAAGCTGGACGTCAGTCAACGCGTCGGCGCGTTCGTTCCCGAGTGGAACGAGGGCGATCGCGCGAGCGTGACGGTGGAGCACCTGCTGACGATGTCGTCCGGCCTCCCGCGAGTGCGCGGCGGCGTGGGCATGAACGCCGGCGGCGACGCGACGGCGTACTGCGCCGGGCTCGACATCCAATACGAACCTGGCGAGCGGTTCGTCTACAGCAACGAGGGCGTGCAGCTCCTCTCGCCGGTGCTCGAGACCGCGGCCGGCGTGCCGCTGTGGGAGTTCGCGCGGGACGAGCTCTTTGCGCCGATGGGGCTGACCACGACCGAGATGCGCCGCGACAGCGTGGGGAACACGCTGACCTACGCCGACGCCAGGACGACGCTGCGCGAGCTGGCACGCTTCGGGCAACTGGTGCTCGACGATGGCATGGTGGGGGATCGCAGCGTGATCTCGTCCGAATGGCTCGACGCGATGGCGAAGCCGTCCGAGGCCAGCGCGGGCTATGGCTACCTCTGGTGGCTCTATGAAGACCCAAAGGTCGTCGCGATGCAGGGGTATCTGCACACCAGCGTGTGGGTGTTTCCCGAGCTGGACATCGTGGTCGCCCGCGTGCAGAGCCGGCCCTACCTGCACGCGGTCGAGGCGTACGAGCCGGGGAAGATGTTCGCGTGGATCGGGGCGGCGGCGGGGGAGTCACGCTGAAGCGAGCGGATGCCCCCGGCCGGCGGGCGACACTAGCATGGGGAAGGACCCATGAGCGGAGCTGGCATGACCGTTCGACAGATGTTCTTCATCGCCGTCGGTGTCGCGATCGCGTTCGGCGTGGTCTGCGCGTTCTTCTGGCCGGCTGGGCTCTGGGCGTTCGTCCTCCTCGGGCCGCTGATCGCGCTGGGCTTCTACGACGCGTACCAGACCGAGCACACCATCCTGCGGAACTTCCCGCTGCTGGGGCACGCGCGGTACATGCTCGAGATGGTGCGGCCCGAGATCCAGCAGTACTTCATCGAATCGTCGCTGGAGGCGTACCCCATCGAGCGCGAGTTCCGCAACGTCGTGTACGCGCGATCCAAGAGCGAGCTCGAGACGGTGCCCTTCGGCTCGCACCGCGACATGTACGGCGCGGGCTACGAGTGGGCCGAGCACTCGATCATGCCCGCGAAGGTCCTCGACACCCCGCCGAGGATCACGATCGGCGAGGGCCAGTGCGAGAGGCCGTACAGCGCGTCGCTCCTGAATATCAGCGCCATGAGCTACGGGTCGCTGTCGCCCAATGCCATCGCGGCCCTCAACCGGGGCGCGAGGCTCGGTGGGTTCTCCCACAACACGGGCGAGGGTGGCATCTCGCCGCACCATCTCGAGCACGGCGGCGACCTGGTGTGGCAGATCGGCACGGGCTACTTCGGCTGTCGCAACAAAGACGGCACGTTCAACCCCGACCTCTTCCAGAAGAACGCGACCCGGGAATCGGTCCGGATGATCGAGCTGAAGATCTCGCAGGGCGCCAAGCCCGGGCACGGCGGCGTGCTGCCGGGAAGCAAGGTCACCCAGGAGATCGCCGACATCCGCGGATTGGAACCCGGCAAGACGGTGCTCAGCCCCCCGGGGCACACGGCTTTTGACTCGCCGGTGGGCCTGCTGGAGTTCATCGCGAAGCTGCGGGCGCTGAGCGGGGGCAAGCCGGTGGGCTTCAAGCTCTGTGTTGGACGGTACGACGAGTTCTATGCCATCTGCAAGGCGATGGTGGCCACGGGCCTGCGGCCGGACTTCATCACCGTGGACGGCGGCGAGGGCGGCACGGGCGCGGCGCCCTTGGAGTTTTCCAACTCGATCGGCATGCCGGCCCACGACGCGTGGATCTTCGTGCATAACGCCCTGGTTGGTGTGGGGCTGAGGGACAAGATCAAGATCATCGCCAGCGGCAAGATCATGACCGGGTTCCATATGCTCAGGGCGCTCGCGCTCGGGGCCGACTTGTGCAATTCCGCGCGCGGCATGATGTTCGCGCTCGGGTGCATCCAGGCGCTGCGGTGCAACACGAATAAATGCCCGACGGGCGTGGCGACGACGGATCCGAGATTGGCGAAGGGTTTGGTCGTCGAGGACAAGTTCGAGCGCGTGAAGAACTTTCATGAGGGCACGGTCGAGGGCTTTCTGGAATTGCTCGCGGCATTGGGTTTGAGCCACCCCGACGACCTGCGACCGCACCACGTGAATCGCCGCATCGGCGACACGATGATCGCCAACTATCGGGATCTGTATGACTGGGACGAGCCCGGCGTGCTGCTGACCGTGGGCGGCGAGCCCGCCGAGGGCCCCGAGGTGGGCCACAACGGCCGCTCGGCGGCGTGGGCGAGGGCCGACAAGGACCACTGGGCTTACCCGATGCACCTGCGGCCCGAGGCGGTGGACCCCAAGGCGGGGCAGGACACGGCGCCGAAGGGCTAAGTGCGGTTGGTCTCACCCTGGAAACGCCACGATTCGGCGCACTCGGGGCATGTGATGACGCCGTCGGCATCCGCCATGCAACCCGAGAGGTCGTAGCGGCATCGTGGGCAACGCGCCAACTGCCCGACGAGCCAGGCGGCGTCGCACGCCGGACAGCGCAGGCGGCCGAGGCGATCCCACTTCGTGCCATCGAGATCACCGCCGCACGAAGCGCAGCGTCCCCTGGCCGCCATGACACGGGCCGCGTCCAACCTGCCGCCATCGTTCCAGCGGGCCTTGCGGACGATCTCGACGATGGCCGCGAGAGCGACCGACGCGAGCACGGCCATCGCGGCGCCGAGCGCATAGCGATGATACGAACTCCACGATGGGAAGATGACCAGCAGCACTCCCGCACCGATGACGCACACGCCCGCGAGCACGACCATGACCGACGCGACGCAGCCCACCGTGCCAAGCCGTGTGGCCACTCGATCCGTCGCCCCCGGAGTGTCGCCCTCGGCTACGAGCGACGGGCCGTCGTCCAAATTCTCGCCGATCGGCACCAGGCGGCCCGCGTCGTCGCGCATCATCGGCGTCTCGGGCTCGTTCGGGCGGGATGGGCGGAAGGGTCCGTGCATGGTTGTTGCGCGTCAGCCTCTCGGCGGGGGAGTATCCGTCGCGTCGGCACTCGCCGTACTCAGCGTCGCGCACTCCGGGCAGATCGCCAGCGGCCCCGCCGTCGCGGGCACCTGGCTCATGTCGTAGCCGCAGCCCGGGCAGCCATCGGTGTTGCCGACCTTCCACGCGGCCTTGCACGCCGGGCACGTGGTCCGGCCATCGGACTCCGGCGGCGTGGAGAGCAGCCACGACGCGCACGATGGGCACTGGCCGCGGGCGGCAAGCAGCATCGCGGCGTCCATCCTGCCCGCCGTCTTCCAGTGGGCCCGTGCGATGCCGCGTGCGATCAGGAAGCCGGTCACGCCCGAGCCAAACGCCACGATGCAGAGCGCGAACACCCACCCCGGCATCGGGCCGATGGCCCTGGCCACGAGCCCGGTCATCCGCGCGAACATCGCCAGCAGCACGACGACCGCCGCGCACCACAGGCCAAGCGTTATGTCCAGCCGCAGTGTCGTGGCAGCGCTCAGCGGCGTGTCGGGTCGCATGAACGGGAAGAAGTGCGGCGGGTCGCGCAGCTCACCGATCACCCCGCAGCGCTCGCCGCGATGGTCGGCCATCATGGCTTGGTTGGATTCCGTCCTGACCACGACGGATCATTGGCGAACCGACCCGGCCGTTCAGGGGCAGCCCGCCGCGAACGCGTTCTGATACTCCAGGAAGTCAAGGATCGTTAGTTCGCCGTCGCCGTCCAGGTCGGCGCGAAGGTCGCCCGAGCCGAAGCGGTTGGAGAATTCCAGGAAGTCGAACAGGTTGAGCGTGCCGTCGCAATCCATGTCGGCCGGGCACGGGTTCACGCACACGCCGCGCGGATTGCCTAAGGCATCCTGCAGGTTGCTGTTCGTGATGGCCGTGCCCTGGTTCGATCCGCCATCGACCGAGCATCCGGCGTGCGTGTGGATTCCAAGGGCAATGCCCGTCGTGTCATCGATGACCGGCGAGCCGCTGTTGCCGCTGGTAGTGTCCATCGCGTAGCGCAGGCGAGAGCCCGTGAACTCGACGAACGGGCCAGCGTGCGTCTTCTGGGCGCGGTAGTACGTCGGGTCGACCGGCGCGCTCGTCACGCCGTGGCCGGTCACGCGGATCGGCTGCCCAGTGACCGCTGGGATCGTGGTTGCCAGATCGAACGCGT
Source organism: Phycisphaerae bacterium (assembly GCA_030426395.1). Taxonomy (GTDB): domain Bacteria; phylum Planctomycetota; class Phycisphaerae; order Phycisphaerales; family UBA1924; genus JAHCJI01. Next base: position 31,505 of record JAUHYE010000017.1, on the reverse strand, counting down.
CGCCCTGGGCCTCGTGCGGCCGCATGCCGGTGTTGGGATTGGCAAACGCGCCGGCGTAGTACCAGTCCGATCCCACGCCGCCTTCCTGGCTCTGCACGCTGCTCGAGTCGATGGCGTACTGGTGGTCGGGGTGGGGCATCACCGGCACGCCACCGGGTGTCGAGATCGGGTTGTTGAAGTGCACCTGCACGAACCGGCAGTGCCCGGCCGCCAGCACGCACCGCATGCAGTCGCTGATGATCCAGGCCGTGCAGTTCGCGCTACCGCTGGCACTCCAGCCGCGCGCCACGCGGGGATCGCTCGAGAGTTCGCGATCGTCGGTGGGGCCACAGATGGTGTCGGGCTCACCCGTCGCGGCGAATGGTCGGAACAAGCCAGGCTGCGCCAGCACACGGTCGATCGACACGTCGCTCAGGTTCGAGCCAGGATGGGCCAACACCTCGACACGCACGGCGTCGCCGTTGAACAACGCCGACATATGCCGCCACTGCTCGACGTGTCGAGCCTCCAGACGCTGCTCGGCGCCATCGGCCAGCGAGGTCAGGCGGAGGATCGTGGGCGGTGCGCCGGCGTCGGCCTCGCCCAACTCAACGGCTCCGAAGTCCACCCGAATCCACGCGGCACCGGGTACGGCCACCGTGTGCTCGTAGATCGAAACCCGGCCGAGGCCGTCGGCCGGCAGGGCCGCGGGATCGTCGGCAATGACCGGCCCGCTCGACACGCGGACGGGCACGAACACCGGATCGATCGGGTCGGCCAGCAGGGTCGAGGCGGTCAGGGTGGCGCAGGCGAGGAGGGCAAGGGGCAGGGCGTGACGCATCGAGGTCTCCTTTTGGGCGTATGTCCGCCCTGGCGTGACCATTGTCCCCGAAAATCGATCGCAATGCAACCCCATTTTCGGGGCGGTCGGGGCTCAGGGGTACGTGGGGAAATCGACGCCCCCGAGTCGCTCGGCGTAGTTCTTGTGCCGACCGGCCGAACTGGTATACAGCGGCCGGTTGACCTGGTCGTAGCTCAGCGTGCGGAGCGTGCGTTTGGACTTGTAGAACTCGCGGCACGCCTCGTCCCACTCCAGCCCCAGGAAGTCGATGAGCCTGGGCAACTGCGTGGCGGGGTCGCGCACCAGGTCTTCGTAGCGCACTTCCATGATCGGGACGCCGAGCGTGGCCTTCCAGTGGGCCATCAGCCGCTCGCTCTGTTCGTAGGCTCTCGCGACCCAGTCGAGTCTGGTCGTCCACGGCATCGCATCGTTGTTGAACGCGCCCATGTAGCACGAGATCGCCACGTCGCGCGGATCGCGGCGGATGTGGACGATGCGTGTCCTGGGGAACAGCCTCGAGATCAGCCCTGCAATCCGGGTGTTGCCGATGGTCTTGTTGACGATCCGCTCATCGTCGGGCGCCTGCTTCCTGATTTCGCGTAGATAGTCCTCGGCGGCCCGGTTCCACTTGAAGTGGTTCAGGCTGCCGAACCGCTTGCCCTCGGGCGCGTCGGGCTTGTACGCCGCCATCACCTGCGCAAAGAATCTTTCAAGAGTGTCCAACTCGCCCACACCCGCGGCCTTTGGGTGGGCGTGGATGATCTGGTCGAGCAGGCTCGTTCCCGAGCGTGGCATGCCCGCGATGAACACCGGCGTCTCGCTCTCGCACGAGCTCTCCGGGAACGTGGCCATGTTCTCCTTCGACCACATCTCGATGATGGCCGTCGTCTGCCGTTCGTAGGCATCCGGGTCGAAGGGCTTCATTTCGAGCTCGTTGCCCTGCGTCGCGGCGTCGAACGCCTCGCCGTACCTGCCCGCCCGGTCGAGCGCCTTGGCCCGCAGGTGCCAGGCCGCGCTGCGCAGCTCGTGGGGCGTGTCGATGGCGCCGCTCAACTCGTCGAGGACCTCGATCGCCGCGTCGTAGTCCTTGTCCTGCACACGCAGCTTGGCCCGCTCGTAGCGGAGGTGGGGCGGCAGCGGCCGGTTCCTCGCCTCCAACTCGTCGACCATCGCGTCGACGACCTCGCGCGCCTCGTCGGTCCGGCCCGCTTCTTCCAGGCACCCCGCACGGTGGATCCGTAGCGGCACGTCGCCGGGCACCAGCTCCAAAGCCTCGTCACACAACTCCAGCGCCAGTTCTGTGTTCGCCGCCCGCCGTTCCAGCCGGCTGAGCACGGCAAACGCCCCAGCGTTCGGGCCTTGTCCGAGCGCCTTGCGTCCATGATGCCGCACCTGCTCGGCGTCGCCTACCCGCTCGGCGATAGCCGCCAGGAACAGGTGCAGCTGCGCATCGCCGGGCATCTTCCGCAGACCGGCCATGGCCAGCTTGTGCGCCTCGGCGAGTTGCCCGCCCTCGAAAGCCCGCTGCACCGGGTCGACGACCTTGCGCCGCCGCTGGACCTGCTGGGGCGAGAGCTTCAATTGTGTGTACCCGCTCATTGCGCGAATGATACGGGAGCGGCAGCGGTACGGTCGCGATACCGCTTAGACCCTCGCGGCCTGCATCCCCCGCGTCACGCCATTGCCCCCGGCCCCACCGACCCGGGCAAGGTGCTCGATCAGGTCGATCTCGCTCAGCACGCCCACGATCCTGCCCTCGCTCACCACGATGGCCGCCTGCTCGGCGCCGAACACGCCGTAGAGCTCTTCGACCCGGGCCGAGGGGCTCAGGATGCCGCCGATCTGCGTCTCGATGGCGCTCACGGGCGAGTCGATGTTAACCTCGTCTCGCTGCAGGCCGCGGAGGATGTCGATCTCGTGCACCATGCCCAGCGGCTTGCCGGCGTCGTCGGTCACGGGCACCTGGCTGATGCCGTGGCGACGCATGAGCTCGATCACGTCGCGCAGCGGCTTGTCCTCGTGCACGGTGATGACCTTCGCGCCCTTGTCGATGAGGTCGCCAACGACGCCCAGCCCGCGTGGCTTCTCGAGGAAGCCGTGCATCTTCATCCAGTCGTCCTTGAGGTACTTGGTGATGTAGCGGCCGGCCGAGTCGGGGCAGATGGCGATGACTTTCTTGCCCGCACCCAGCCGCTTGGCCACCTCGATGGCCACGTGCACCATGCCGCCCGACGACCCGCCGCAGTACAGACCTTCCTCGCGGATGAGCCGACGAGCCGTCGTGAAGCACTCGTAGTCGCTCACCTGGTGCATCTCGTCGACGACGCTGGGGTCGAACGCCCGGCAGACGATGTCCTCGCCGAGCCCCTCGACCTTGTAGACATACGGCGTGCTGGGCTCACCCGTCTTGAAGATGCTGTAATGCACGCTGCCCAGGGGGTCGACGCCGACGATGAGCGTCTTGGCCTTCTGCTTCTTGAAGTAACGCCCGATGCCGCTGATCGTCCCGCCCGTGCCGGCGCCCACGACGATCGCGTCGACCTGGCCGCCATCGCTCTGCTCGTAGAGCTCGGGCCCGGTGCTCAATTCGTGGGCCTCGATGTTCCACTGGCTGTGGTACTGGTCCATGTAGAACGCGCCGGGCGTCTCGCTGGCGATCCGCTTGGCGACATTCACATAGTGGTCGGGGCTGTCGCCCGGCACGTCGGTGGCCGTGATGATGACCTCGGCCCCGAAGGCCCGCAGCGCGTCGATCTTCTCCTGGCTCATCTTGTCGGGCATCGTGAAGACAGCCCGGTACCCGCGCGCGGCCGCGGCCATCGCCGCCCCGGCCCCGGTGTTGCCGCTGGTGTTCTCAACGATCGTCCCGCCCGGCTTGAGCAGCCCGGCCTCCTCGGCCCGGCGGATGATGTGCCAGGCCATGCGGTCCTTGATGCTGCCGGCGGGGTTCATGAACTCGCACTTGGCGTACACCATGGCCGCCCCGGGCGGCACGATGCGGTTGAGCCTGACCAGGGGGGTGCGGCCGATGGCGTCGAGGATGCTGTCGAAGGCTTGCATGTCGTTGTTCCCACGGGACTTCGAATCGTGTGCGAGCCGGGCTTCCGTGCCGGGCTCGGGTGCTGCTCGGGGATCGCACCCACAGGATAGGGGAACCGGGCCGGGCCGTGCTGCGGATTGACCTCCGGCGGCCGGGACACTCGTCCCAGATCTCCTGCCGGGGGTTCGCACAGCAAGGGAGGAACGCAGATGGATACGCGAGCGATCGGTCTCTTCGCTACGGGGCTGCTGGCCGCCACGGCCACCGCCCAGATCATTCCGGATGCCGGCATCGTGATGACGGTAGAGGACTCGGTGCTGCTCCCCGGCCAGAGCACAACCATCACGCTGTCGGCGGCGTGGGAAGGCGTCTGGCCGCACGCCGACGACATCGCCGTTGTCGGAACTTCGCTGCTGAGCTCCGCCGGCTCCACCGGCCTGAGCGCCCCGACGTTGATCGACCCTATGAGCGGGCCCGGCACGCTCCCGGGCGTTCTTTCGCCGGCGGGCGTGGAGGGCATCCTGGCGGCCCAACTGAACTTCCCCGGCGGCATCATTCCAGACCCCTACCCCTTGCCCTTCTGGCAGGTCACCTACTCCGCGCCAGCCGACGTGGCCACGGCCTTTGATGTCGACCTCTCAACGCTCACCACCCGCTTCGACGCCTACCCCGACATTCGCAGTTCCGCGACCATCTCCCTACTCGACCACGTCGTGGAAGGCAGCGCCACCATCCGCGTCATCCCCGCGCCGGCCGGCACGCTCTTGCTGGCCCTGGGCCTGCTGTCCGCACGCCGCCAGAGGAGGAACTGAACCATGCGCATCACGATCACGATCGTAACGCTCGCCGCGATGACCGCCGTCGCCACCGCCCAGACCATTCCCCAGACCGGCATCGTTATCGACGTCGAACATCTCGAACTCACGCCCGGCCAGAGCACTCGGGTGACAATGGCCGCCGCGTGGCCCGAGTCGTTCTCGTTCAAGATCGCCGGCGTCCTGACGGATTTGACCATCTCAACTGGCCCCGAGGGATGGAGCGACATCGCGCTGTTTGCGCCGATGGACGGCCCGGGCACCACGGCGGGCGTGCTGACCGCCTCTGGCGTGGAGGGCATCATCGCGGGCCAACTCCATTTCCCACCTCTTGGTGGTTGCCCGCACGGCATCTGTCCCGAACGCCCGACACTCTTCTGGGGCGCCACGTACACGGCCCCGACCGATCCCACCGCGCCGTTCGACATCGACCTGCTCTCCGATACGACCCGATTCGATGTATACACCGATCCCTCATCAGGCCGCTCCGTGTCCGTGCTCGACCAGGTCGTCGAGGGCAGCGCCACGATCCAAGTCATCCCGGCACCGGGCGGTACGATGGCGATCACGATGGGGCTCGCGGCCGTGGCAAGGCGCAGGCGATAGGGCGTCCTCCCTCACATTGGCGGAGCCGACGGATCCAGCCGATACCATTGTCTATGCCACCCAGCCCTTCCGACGCCCCAGCCCGCATCTTCACCCTCACGCTCAACCCATGCATCGACATGGGCGTCTCGGTCGACCGGGTCGAGCCCGAGCACAAGCTCCGCTGCGGCCAGCCCAAGCGAGAGCCGGGTGGTGGGGGGCTCAACGTCACCCGGGCCATCGCCGAGCTGGGCGGCAAGTCGACGGCCGTCTTCCCCGCGGGCGGCAAGGTGGGCGACCTGCTCAAGTTCCTCGTCGGCTTCTACTGCACCGGCATCGCCTGCGACCAGCGGGCCGTGCCCGTCCGGGCGCCCACGCGCGAGAACGTCATCGTCAACGAGACCAGCACCGGCAACCAGTTCCGCTTCAACATGCCCGGCGCCGAACTGAGCGAGGATGAAGCTCAGGCCTGCCTCGCGGCGCTCGTCGATGGCGTGGGGAGCGTTGAAGGTGGTGGCCTGGCGGTCATCAGCGGCAGCCTGCCCCCCGGCGTGCAGCCGCCCTTCGTGCGCACGATCGTCGAGGCCGTCCGCGCCGTCGGCGGCCGCGTCGTGGTCGATAGCTCGGGCCCCGCGCTCCGCGAGGCCCTGGGCATGGGCGTGTGCATGGTCAAGCCCAACCGCCGCGAGTTGGCCGATACGGTTGGAGGCATGAACCCCGACGAATCCGACCCCGCCGTCGTCGGCGCCGCCGCGATCGAGCTCGCCCAGAAGCACAACATCACCTACGTGCTCGTGAGCATGGGCGGCGACGGCGCGGTGCTCGCGATGAAGGACGGCTACGCGTACTGCCAGGCCCCCAAGGTCGACGTGCACAGCGCGACGGGCGCGGGCGACAGCATGGTCGCCGCCGCCGTCCTGGCCATCGAGCGCGGCCTGTCGCCCGAGGAAATCCTTCGCAATGGCGTCGCCGCCGGCGCCGCGGCCACGATTACCCCCGGCACCGAGTTGGTGAAGCGTCCCGACTTTGAGCGTCTTCGCGACTCGGTGCCCCTGCCCAAGATGATCCGCGCCACCGCCAAGGCCAAGGCATGAGCGAAGGCAACGACAAGCCCGGCCTCATGCGATCCCTCGGCGCCTTCGTAGGCGAGATCGTTAAGGCGGTCAAAACCGACCCCGATCAGTACGAACGCAACGAGAAAAGAGACCTCGCCGACGAAGACGAGGTCATCCTCCGCCGCACCACGACCACCGTCGACGAGGTGCGCATCCGCAAGGATAAGCCGAGCTAGAGCTTGTACACCTCACGCAGCTTGCCACCCAGGTAGTCCATCAGCGGCTGCGACGCCAGCGGCTTGCCCGTCACCTTCTCGCACAACTCGCCCGCACTGTACCGCCTGCCGTGCGCGTGGATGTTCTCGTTCAGCCAGGTCTTCAGCCGCCCGAAGTCGCCCTTGGCGAAGTCGCTCTCGAGCCCCGGCAGTTCCTTATTGATCGTCTGCCAGAACTGGGCCGCGTACAGGTTGCCCAGCGTGTACGTCGGGAAGTAGCCGAAGAGCCCGAAGCTCCAGTGCACGTCCTGCAGGCAGCCGTTCGTGTCGTCGGGCACGTCGAGGCCGAGCAGCTTCTTGAAGCGCTCGTTCCAAGCGCCTGGCAGGTCGGCGATCGACAGGTCGCCCGCGATCATCGCCCGCTCGATGCCGAAGCGCAGCATCACGTGCAGGTTGTACGTGCCCTCGTCGGCCTCGACCCGGATGTACGACGGCCGCACGATGTTCACCGCGCGATACACCTCTTCCTGATCGAACTTCCCGAGTTCGGCGAACTGGTCGCACGCCTCCTTGTAGATCCAACTCCAGAACGGCCGGCTGCGCCCGACCATGTTCTCCCACATCCGGCTCTGGCTCTCGTGGATGCCCAGCGAGATATCGTCGGCCAGCGGCGTGCCGAAGCTCGGGATCGCCTCGCCACCCGGCCCGTCGTGCGTGCCACCCTTGGGCAGGCCCTGCTCGTACATGCCGTGCCCGGCCTCGTGCATTGTGCCATAGAGCGCGCCGGGGAAGTACTTCCCGTCGTACCGCGTCGTCAGCCGCGTGTCGCCCGGTGCGAGCCCCTCGCAGAAGGGGTGCGTCGTGATGTCCAGCCGGCCAGCATTCAGGTCGAAGCCGATTGCCCTGAGCACGTGCAAGCCCAATGCATGCTGGCGATCCTCGGGCGCATGGATCGTGATTGGCCCATCGCTCGGCGCATCGCCCGAGTCCTTGAGTTCCTTCACCAAAGCCGACAGCTTCTCGCCCAGCGGCGTGAACACGCCCTCGACTTCCTTGGCCGTTGCGTTGGGCTCGTACTCGTCGAGCAACGCGTCGTACAGCTCACCGCCGGGCTTGAAACCATACGCCTCGGCCTTCTGCCGCGACAGGTCGACCATCTTGGTCAACCACGGCGCGAACGCCTTGAAGTCGTTGTTCTTGCGTGCGTCCTTCCAGGCGTCCTGGGCCTTGCTGCCCGTGCGGGCCAACTCTTCAACGAGCGATTGCGGCAGCTTCGTTCGCTTGTCGTAGTCCCGCCGAAACTCACGCACGCAGGCCGACTGCTGGTCGTTCAGGCTCTCGCCCTCACACGCCGAGATCAGGTCGCCCAGTTCGCGCGACGTGCCGCGCTCGTGCATCATGCCCGCCATGAGCGCCATCTGCTCGGCACGGGCGTCGCCGCCGCCGCGGGGCATGTAGGTCTCCTGGTCCCATCCAAGCAGGGACGCGATGGACTTAAGTGTCGCGCCCCGGCGCCCGTAGGCGCACAACTCGGCGTACTTCGACATGGGCTGTCATCCTTTCAGAAGGTTGTAGTTCTTGCGTAGATCATCACTCGGGCAGCTTCGCCAGTTCGGCCTCGACACGTTCGGTAAGGCGTGCGATCGTGTCCACCGAGAAGTCCAGCTTGATCCCCGCCGCCTCGAACAACTCGGGCAACGGCCGCGAGCCGCCCAGTGACAACGCGTGCAGGTACGCGTCGATGGCGACCGCCTCGCCCTCGTCGAGCGAACGCATCCAGAGCTGGAGCGAGCCGAGCTGGGCGATGCCATACTCGATGTAATAAAACGGGTGGCTGAAGAGGTGCAACTGCCGCTGCCACTGCGTCTCACGCTCGCGTTGCAGGCCGTCCCAAGACACGTCGCTGCCGAAGCGCTCATCGAGATCGAGCCAATGCCTGGTCCGCTGCTCGTGCGTGTGACCTGGGTTGCTGTAGATGAAGTGCTGGAACGCGTCGATCGTCGCGATCCAGGCCAGCATCGAGATGCTGCCCTCGAGTTGCTCACGCATCGCCCGCGCATGGTTGGCCTTGTCGCTGTAGAAGCCATTGGGCACGCCCCAGTGCGGCATGCTCAGCAACTCCATCGACATGCTCGCCACCTCGGCAAACTCGATCGGGCTGTGGCGGTAGTGCAGCAGCGGCTCGTCGTTGCACATCATGCTGTGGAACGCGTGGCCCGCCTCGTGCACCATGGTCTCCACGTCGCGATGCAGCCCAGCGGCGTTCATGAAGATGAACGGCTGGCGCACGCGATCACGCATGTACTGGTAACCGCCCGGGCCCTTGCCCTTGCGGCTGTCCAGGTCCATCAGAGCCCCATCGGCCGGCCCGTTGCTGTTGCTGCCGTCACCAAGAGTGGCGAACATCCTGGCCAGCCTCGGGTCGATTGCCTCGAACGCCGCCTTCGACTTGGCCACCATATCCACACCGCCCTTGAAGGGTTTGAGCGGCTCGCGGCCGAGGGGATCGACCGCCAGGTCCCACGGGCGCAGCGGATCGATGCCCATCTTCTCGCGACGCTGGGCGTCCAGCTTGCGCTTGAACGGCACGACCACCTTGGCCACCGCGTCGTGGAAATCCTTGCAGTCCGCGGGTGTGTAGTCGAAGCGATGCATCGCCGCGAATGAATAGCCCACGAAGTCCTCGTGCCCGGCGTTCCGGGCCATCTGGTGGCGCAGCTCGATCAGCCGGTCGTAGATGCCGTTGATCTTCGTGGCGTCTTGAAGCCGACGCTCGGCGATGCCACGCCACGCCTTTTCTCGCACGTCGCGGTCGGTTTCCTGGAGATACACGCCCATCTGCGGCAGCGTCTTCTCCTCACCGTTGAATTCGACCGTCATCGCGCCGACCGTCTCGGTGTACGTTTGCTCGACCTTGTCGATCTCGGTCTGGATCGGCACGTTCTCGTCACGGAAGAGCTCGACATCGGCCTTCACGTCGCGTGACAACACCTCGTACCGCTCGCCGCCGAGGCCGTATTGCTCCGCGAGTTCCACCTGACGCTGGTCCAGCTTAAAGCCCGCCGGCTTGAGCTTGGGTGCGACGTTCTCGAGGAAGTTCGTGTACGCCGTCCGCTTGCTTTCGCTCGCCGTGTCGCACGTCATCGCGATGTACAGGTTGGCCTGCGCCTCGCTGCAAGCCGCCTCCAACTCGCTGCGATCGACCAGCCACTGCTCGAGTTCCGCCTTGCTCGAAACCTCGCGTTCGGCCAGGTCGTCGAACAGCGGGCGCACGTTGTCCCACTTGGTGGCGTCGATGTCCTCGGGCACCAGGCCCGTCTGGGTCGCGGCGGTGGTCATAGCGAGTATCTCCTCGAACTGCGTCGTCAAGTTGCGGCCGACTCGGGTTGGCCCAGCCGGCATAGAAGGGCATGATAGACCGCTCCGGCAATTCGACCAAAGAGCAGGGGCCGCCCCTCAAAAGGAACGGCCCCGCGGGATTGCTGGATTCTGACAGGCTTACTTGCTCAGGTCTCGCAAGATCTGTTCCTGCTCACGCACCCAACGCTCGAAGTCCTCAACCGAACGGCCGAGAATGAAGAGCGCCAGACGCGGGTTGTTATCGACCATGCGGACGATCTGGTTCAGGCTGCGGCGGGCAAATCCGATGAACTTGCCCCGGTTGTCGGGCTGAGCCGCACGAGCCAGGCCCAGCGCGACGTTGTACCCATCGAAGTACTGGTTGATGCTCTGCTCGTCGCGGGCCGTCTGCTCGCGGAAGCGACGCAGGTACTTCTCGGCCTTGCACACTGGGTAGGGCACCCCCTCGACCTCTTCACCGACCCACTCCACCTCGGTCAGGCCCATGGCCTTGCCGAGTTCATCAACCGTATCGGCGATGCCATCTGCAAAGCCGAGTTGCTGAGCGGTCACGCTGGTGAGGGCGAGCACGCGGCCCTGCTTGTTGATGATGACCTCGCCTTCCTCGTTCTGATACATCGCCGTCACGCGTCCGTTCTCATCGAGGTCGACCGAGAGCGGCTCCATGATCTGCATGGCGCGGATGATGCGGGGATCATGGCCGCCGCGTTCACTGATACGCTCGGCGTCGTACAGGATGTTCTCCAGTTCACGCCCGGTCACCGCCTGCATGGCGCCGAACCAGGCCGTGTTGCCGCCGTACGCCCCGCGACGCATGAAGTAGTGCTCCGACAGCGTGTGCGGAGTGAGCGATGCTGCCGAGATGGCGTAATCGATCCATGCCACTGTGCGGAACTTGGGCTTGAATTCGTTGTGCAGCACGTCGCTGAGCGGGTTCAGTTCGAGCACCGCGCCGCCACCGGAGTTAATCCGGAACACCACGATGTCGATGTTCTCTTCTTCCAGGATCGGGATAACCTCCCGCAGGGATTGCGCGGTGATGTACGTGCCCACCATGCCCTGGCCAGCATCGGCATCGCCGTAGCTCAGCACGGCTGCACGAGGCGCACCGGACGACACAGCACGCTTCTCGGGCTTGGCCGTCGGCGTCCTGTTCGCGCTCGGCGATGGATCGGTCACCCCCGGCGTCGCGGCGGGCTCTTCCTCAGTGGCCTCGACGTTGCGCTCGATGCGCAGGACATCAGAAGCCGTGAAGAACTGGGTCTGCCCATCGGCGGTCTTGACCCACACCGAGCCGTTGAGTTCGCGGGCGATTTCGCCCTCGACCACGCGGCCATCGTTCAGCGTCACGCGGTCAAGAGCCAGCGAGAGTTGCGCACAGGCCAACATCGCCACCGCGCACGCCATGCCGCAGGCCAAGCGCGAGATCAGATTGTTTGAAGTCTTCATCATGATTGATTCTCCACTCGGGCTCGCGGGCCTCAGCGCTCGTCGGCCAGTTGCTCAAGGTCCAGACGCTGGATGATCAGGCGAAACTGAGAAATCACCTGTCCGGGGGACCCGGCCTGGATGAAGCCTGGAATCTGCCATGGCACGATTGCCTCCTCGAATCGCTCGAGCAGCCCAATCATCTGCTGCAGCTTCGCGCGCTGCTGGCCTCGGGCACGGCGCCGTTCGTTCCAATCGTCCTCGTCAACACGGATCTCGCGGTACTCCCGCCACAGGCGCACGAGCGCGTCCTCGGTGCGCTTCACGCTGGCCGACCAGTCGTCCATGATCTTGTTGCCGTTGCCGATCATCTCGTGATTGCGAGAGATGCCAAGCTCGAACAGCACGTCATCGAGCGTCTTGGCCGTCCCCTTGGAGACGCCCAGCACTAGGGCATCATCGGCCCGAAGCGTCAGCCAGTTCGTGCCCTGGCCGCGGGCCAAGTCAGCGATGCTGTCCTGCTGGTCGCGATCGAGCGCGTCGTTGGTCAGTAGGAACTCATCGGTGCTCTGAGGCATCCGCTCCAGGTACACCGGCCGGCCACCTTCGAGGCGGTACGACAGCACGTAGTCACCACGCGCCATCGCCTCGATCAGCTTGGGCTCGTAGCCGAAGTCGATGACCATGCCCTTGGCGGTCGCCATGCTGGCGGCCACAAGCTTCTCCTTCACCACCTCGTCGCCCTGCTGATACCGCAGGTACACGCCACGGATGCCGCCGATGCGGCCGTCGGGGTGAAAGTACATAGTCTCCGAAAGGAAAGGCAGGAACGCCGCACTGCCCATCGCGTTCTTCACCCAGAACACGACCTTGGGCTTCTTCTCCCAATCGGCAAAGCCCTCGTCGGTGAACAGCCCGCGAATGGGGCGGATGCCGAAGATGTCGAAGATGCCCGAGTCGTCCGGCAGGTCGGCCTGCACGGGGTCGCCGCGCTGGTGCCAGTTGACGTCGACATTGATAATGATGTAGTCGGCGCCGAGCTCGCGCGCTTCCTCGAAGGCCTCGTGCATGGGCGTGAACGTGATGTCCTTGCCGTACCACCCATCGGCATCGAGGTAGTACACCTTGGCCGGTTCCTGCTGGGCGATGGCCGGGCTGACCACGAAAGCCAGAGCAACCAAGGCAACCAAACCCGTGATGGCATAGCGCAGGCGGTTCATCAGGCCCTGCCCTCTCCTGTCGTAAGCGTTCATTGTCTTCGGGCCTCCATCTGCCGGCCTCGCAGGCGCTCTGGCCTCAGCCGGGACCGATCAGGTTTTCGTTCGGGCCCGCACCCTCGGCGCGGCCCGATCCATGTTCTTCGACACCCAGCCTAGCCAGATGTTCCAGCAGAGCCGCGCGATCCGTCGCCTCTCCCCCCAATTGGAGGTCGTACAGCCTCTCCAATACCCGAGCAAAAACCGGCCCTGGATCCCACCCGGCCTCAACCAAGTCGGCCCCGGTTACCCAGCGATCTGGCGCCAACCCCCCCGGCTCGTTCGCCAGGGCCGAGATCCGCTTTTGGACCCCCAGGGCCAATTCGGCCGCTTCGGATCCCAAGACGGCCATCGCGGGCTCAAACCCGGCCGATGCCGCGAGGCGCTTCTGCCCGGCCTTGCTCAGGCCATCAAACCCTTCGAGGATGTCCAGCCTTCGGTTCAGACAATCCAAGATCGCACCATGCTCTTCGTTACTCAGGCACAGCGCCGCTCGCAGCCGTGCGGCTGTAGCCGCCACGCCCGCCCGATCGAGCCCGTGACCACGATCCAATTCCCAAGCGGCCAGCGCGAGTGGCGTATCAGCCGTCGCCGGCAGCCTCGCCAGCCGCAAGTGGCCCGTGCCCGCTCCGTGGTGCTCCTCGTGCAGCGCGAACGCGTCGAGCCCGAGCATTTCCATGATGCCAGCCGCCCGCGCCCGTGTGCCGTGCGAGAGCATCCGGCGAAGCTCGCCGCCGATGCGTTCCCTGCTGATGCCTTCCAATTGTCCCGCGTGCTGGGCGATGGCGTGAGCCGTCTGGGGCTCGATCTCGAAGCCCAACCGTGCGGCAAACCGCACCGCCCGCAGAGCCCTCAAGTGATCTTCAGCCAAGCGGCGGTGGGGGTCGCCGACAGCGCGGAGCACGCCGGCACTCAGGTCCGCGAGCCCGCCCACCAGGTCGATCACTCGCCCTTCGATGACACCGCCACTTGGTCGCGCTGTCCAGTTTTCCGGATCGGCCAACGGATCCAGGAACAACGCATTGATCGTAAAATCACGACGTTCCGCGTCCGACTGCGGATCGCTGAACGTCACCTCGTCGGGCCGCCGGCTGTCCGAGTACGACCCATCGCTGCGAAACGTCGCGACCTCGGTCCACACGCCAAGCTTGCGGACTTGCACCACCCCAAACTTCGCGCCCACGAGGCGGGCCCCTCTGAACAGGCTCTCCAGGCGATCGGGCGTGGCATCCGTTGCCACGTCGTAGTCCCCCGGTTGCAGGCCGAGCAACTCGTCGCGCACGCAACCACCAGCGAAGCACGCCTCGTGCCCCTGCCCGCGCAGGTGCGTTACCACGGCCATCGCGGCCTGTCGCGCCAAGGGCGAGTCGTGGTCCTGGTCGTGTTCTGCCATGCCGGTCAGGCCTTTGGCGGGCGATCGCGAAGCGACTTGATCTCGTCCCGCAGGATCGCGGCCAACTCGTAATTCTCGGCTTCGAGCGCGCGCTCCAGGCGAGATTCGAGTTCGGCCGACTGGCTGGGCATGAGTTTGGGTTGGATGGCCTCTCGCATGCCCGCGAGCGTCCGACGCTCCGCCGATGCCTCGAACGCCTCGGGCTCGCCCGTCTCGGCGAACGCCTGCTGCAGGGCGTCGAGCCCCTCGTCGATCATCGCCACGGCGGCCTTGGTCTCGTTCGCCCGGATCATCTGCCCGGCCAGCGCCCTCGTTCGCACGGTGATGATGAACGGCCGGTAGTGGATCATCGACCGCTGGTCGCTCTCCTCGCGGGCGAACTTCTGGAGGAACTCGATCAGCCGCAGGTTTCGTCCCGTGTCGCGGATGACACCGTCGAAGTCGTTGAGCACCAGCAGGGCCACGTATCGGTGGTAGTACTGGGCAGCCTCCTCGCGCAGCAGTTTGCAGTCTTCGGGTGACAGATCGAATTCGCCGGTGCCCTCGCCCTCTTCGGCGAGCATCTCGGCGTCGTCAACCAAACTTTCGTAATACTCGAGCAAGCTCCTATAACCATGCGGCGAACGCCCGTCTGGCCGGCCGTCCACGAACATCTGCAGAAGCCCTAAGTCCAGTCGTACCTGGAGCAAAGGCTCGCCGTCCTCGCGCTGGATCAGGCGGATGTTCGGCCTGGTCCGATCAAACGGCCAGTCATCCAGAATGTCCGATATGTCCCGGTTCATCGATGATTTCGCGTTTATGTGGTCCATTTAGCCTTGCAGACCCCCCTGGCTTCCGTGTAGCATAGTGCCGGAGGAAGTCTCACCCGCGTTCGCTGTCGCCGCAACCCGCGCTTCTTTGAGGAGAGAGGCAAGACGGGCTTCGGCAAAGGCGGAGTATTTTCGCCTGTTGGGTGAATCCGACCTCGTCGGAGTCCGTACGTCCGTTCGGATTTGAGCCGATTGCGCGGTGGCTCGATGAATCCGATGCGGCTGACGGACGAATACGTGGTAGGAGGACGGTGTGCTCCGAATCTGTTTTCGTGGGGGCACATCGCGAAAGGTGGGATGTAGATGAGTGCTATTGCCAATAACCAGAGCCTGGGGTCCGGGGTGCGCTCCGAACTCCAACTCTATTTAGACGAGATCAAGCGGACGCCGCTGCTCACAGCCGAGGAGGAGCGCGAGCTGGGTTATCGGATCCAGCGCGAGAGCTGCCCCGAGGCACGCGAGCGCATGATCCGGGCCAACCTTCGGCTCGTGGTTGCCATCGCCAAGAACTTCGCCAACCGCGGCCTGGTCCTCTCGGACCTGATCGAGGAAGGCAACATCGGGCTCATGCGGGCCGTTGAGGGCTTCGACCCCGACCAGGGCGCCCGCTTCAGCACGTACGCCTCGTGGTGGATCAAGCAGGCCATCAAGCGGGCCCTGATCAACGCCTCGCGGCCGATCCACGTGCCGGCCTACATGGTCGAGCTGATCTCCCGGATGCGTCAGGTCTCCCGCGAGCTCGAGGGCGAGACGGGCTTTGCCCCCTCCATCGAGCAGATCGCCGACGCCATGGACCTGCCCGTCAAGAAGGTCCGCGCCATCCGCCGGGCCATCCGTGCCACACGCGCCCAGACCCAATCGGCTACCGGCGACGACGACACCCC
The DNA here is from genome assembly GCA_030426395.1 of Phycisphaerae bacterium. Taxonomy (GTDB): domain Bacteria; phylum Planctomycetota; class Phycisphaerae; order Phycisphaerales; family UBA1924; genus JAHCJI01. The sequence goes on along the minus strand of JAUHYE010000017.1, from coordinate 15,845 downwards.
AGGCTTGTCCGAGGTCGTGGCCGACGATCGGTACGACCCGCCCTCCGAGACCCCGCTGCAAGCCGACGAGCTGGCCACCCTCCGACGTCTGATGGAGACCATCGACGACCGCGAGGCCGCCATCCTCAACGCCCGCTTCGGGCTCGATGGCCGAGACCCGCTCACCCTGAAGCAGGTGGCTGAGCGCGTGGGCCTCAGCCGCGAGCGTGTCCGCCAGATCGTCGATGAGGCGATCACGCGGCTGAACTCGCAGCTCACCGACGAGCGGCCCAGCCGGTTCTTCCGTGAGAACCGCACTCGCACGGGCGAGCCGGTGAGCCCAGAGCGTGCCCGGGCGCGAGCCATGGCCGCCGCCGCCCGCTCTCGCAGCGCGGGCTGATTCGGGAAACATCACGATGCATCAAAGCCCGGGCGCGAGCCCGGGTTTTTTAGTGCTTTACGCCCTCGACCCGCCCCGGGGCGGTGTACTTGCTCACCGCCTCGGCCAGGTCGATGCCCGCGATGTTGGCCAGGGTGCTCAGCCAGGCCAGCACGTCGGCAAACTCTTCCTGGAGGTTGTCCCGCTCCGCCTGGCTCGGGTTTCGGTCGGGGGCGCAGTCCTGGAGGGCGGTGGCCAACTCGCCGACCTCCTCGATGAGCCACATGAAGGTGCCCGGCACGCCCCTGGCGCTGTCGGTGGCGTGGTAGCGGTCGCGGATGAGGCTTTGGAAGTCCCGCAGGGAAATGTCGGGGTTCTGGCTGCTGGTCATGCCCCGACGGTAGACCGCCAGCAGGCGTGGGCGCTATAGTCGTGGCCCTGCCGAGAGGTCTCGGCGGGCATTGCACTTGGCTCGACGACCTCCAAGCAGGATACCTGCCGCTTATGCCGACGATCAACCAACTCTGCCGCAAGCCCCGCCGGACGCCCAAGGTGAAGTCCAAGGTGCGTGACATCGAGGGCTGCCCCCAGCGTCGCGGCGTGTGCCTGAGCGTGAAGACGATGACCCCCAAGAAGCCCAACTCGGCGCTTCGCAAGGTGGCGCGTGTCCGCCTGAGCAACGGCCGCGAGGTCACCGCCTACATCGGCGGCGAGGGCCACAACCTCCAGGAACACTCCATCGTGCTGGTTCGCGGCGGCCGCGTGCCCGACCTGCCCGGCGTGCGCTACCACGTCGTGCGCGGTGCGCAGGACAGCCTGGGTGTCGACGGCCGCAAGCAAGGCCGTTCGAAGTACGGCACCAAGAAGGGCAAGTAAGCCACACTCCCGAGCGTTGCGTGGAAGCGCGATGTCCGGTTTTGTTTCTTGTATTGCATTAAGGCAAGTAATCCCGCTCGCTGGCCTCATCGGGGCGGGGTGAACACACGGCTGACGCTCCTGCGTCGGCGGATGAGCCAAAGGAGTCTCGCATGGCCGGACGGATCACCGCTTCCGAGGACCAACTGCGTCCCGATCCCCGCTACAACGACATCACTCTGTCCAAGTTCATCAACTGCGTGATGCGCGACGGCAAGAAGACCCGCGCCACGCGCGTGGTGTACGACGCGATGGACATCATCGAAGAGAAGCTGAAGAAGGAAAATAACCCCGACGCGCCCGAGGACGCGTTGACGCTGTTCCTGATGGCCATCGACAACGTCAAGCCGTACGTCGAGGTCCGCAGCAAGCGCATCGGCGGCGCCAACTACCAGGTGCCCCAGCCGGTGAAGGGCCGCCGCCAGCAGAGCCTGGCATTCCGCTGGATCATCACGAGCGCCCGCGGCGAGAAGGGCCGCCCGATGGCCGGCCGCATCGCCGACGAGCTCTATAACGCCGCCCGCGGCGAGGGCAAGGCGATGACCATCCGCGACCAGACCCACCGCATGGCCGACGCGAACAAGGCGTTCGCCCACTTCGCCTGATCGCTTACCGACTGTCCCCCGTCAAGGCCGCGAGCTTGCTCGCGGTTTTTTCGTAGGCGTAGCCTTGGTGCATGGGTGACCCGGTCGATCGCTACCACCGCCAGAAGCTGCTGCCCGAGGTCGGGATGGCGGGGCAGGAGCGCCTCGCGCAAGGCCGGGTACTCATCGTGGGCTGCGGCGCGCTCGGTTGCGTTCAGGCTGACTTGTTGGCTCGGGCGGGCGTCGGCCACATCCGCATCGTCGATCGCGACGTCGTCGAGCCCACCAACCTGCAACGCCAGACGCTTTACGGCGAGGCGGACGTGGGCAAGGTTAAAGCCGATGCCGCGGCCGAGCGATTGCGCGCGGTAAATTCGACCATCACGATCGAACCCATCGCCGCCGATTTCACCAGCGACAACGCCGAGCAACTCGCCGAGGGTTGCGACGCCATCCTCGACGGCACCGACAACTTCGAGACGCGTTTTCTGCTCAATGACCTCTCGGTGAAGCTGGGAGTGCCGTATGTGTATGGGGGTGTCATCGCCAGCCGGGGCATGGCCGCGACGTTCGTGTCGGGCGATGGCGAGCACGCAACGCCGTGTCTGCGATGCGTGCTGCCCGAGCCGCCGCCGGCGGGTAGCGTGCCGACGTGCGACACGGCGGGCGTGCTCGGGCCCGCCGTGGCGATCGTTGCCGCCCAGCAGGCCGCCGACGCGATGAAGGTACTGCTTGACAAGCTCGACCTGCTGAGCGGCACGATGCTGGACTTCGATCTGTTCAAGAACACGCGGCGTCGGTTGAATCTTGCGGACATTGCTGGCGATCGGTCAAACTGCCGGTGCTGCGGGCAGCGGCTGTTCGATGCGCTCGATGGCTCATCTGGGAGCGACGCCGTGGCGCTCTGCGGTCGTGGGGCGGTGCAGGTGTCGCCGGCGACTCACGGTGCGGTAGCGCTCGACGATCTCGCAACCCGGTTGTCAGCTCACGGCCCGTGCAAGCGTGTCGGGCCATTGCTGAAGGCCGAGACCAGCCAGGGCGAGAAGCGATTCGGGCTCACGATCTTCCCCGATGGCCGCGCGATCATCTCGGGGACGGAAGACCTCGCCGAGGCGAGGTCGATCTACGCACGGCTCATCGGGGCATAGCTCAACGCGAGGCGTCCGCGCTGCGCACGGCCTTGCAGAACGCGCGCATCTTCTCGGCGTTCTTGACACCCGCTGCCGACTCCACGCCCGCCGAAACGCTCACGCCCCAGGGCTTGGCGGCCTTCACGATTGCTTCGACGTTGTCGGGGGTGAGCCCGCCGGCCAGTATTACACGCGTGGGCGAGAGCGCGATCGATCGCGACAGCTTCGGCAGCAGATCATCCCAATTGGCATCTGCCGGGGCCTCGACGAGCACGGCGCAGACTTCCTCGATGCCATGCCAGTGCCGCAGTTCGGCGTCGAGCTTGGCGGGGTCGAGTTTGACGGCCTTGATGGCGTCGGGACCGATGCGGCGGACCAGGTTGTCCTTTTCGTTGCCATGGAGCTGGGTGTAGGGCGCGGGGCAGATGGCCTCGGCGTCGAGGAAGTCGTCCAGCGATGGGTCGGCGTACACCGCTACGGCGGTCATGAACGGCGGCAGGGCCGAAAGCACATCGGCGGCGAGGTGCGCGTCGATATGGCAGCGGGCGTCGGGCCGGAAGTCCAGGCCGATGGCGTCGGCGCCGGCGTCGGCGGCCTGCTCGGCGGTCTTGGCGTCTCGCACGCCGCAGATCTTGATGCGGGTCCGTGGCATGGGCGTGCCTCCCAGGGGTCAGTTCTAGGGGTTAGGCGGACGAGAGCGTGTCCAGGTCACTCTGGGCCAGCTCGCGCAATTGTGGGTCGCGGAGCTCGAGTAGCGCCTGGCGGAGCAGGCCCTTGGCGCGGTCCGGCTCGTCCATGTGCTCGGCCAGCACACGGGCCAGCAGCACGCGGACCATCGGGGCCTCGTCGTCGTCGCCCTCGGCCTTGAGGAAGTCCTCGTATGCACGTGCGGCGAGGTCGTGCTTGTCCCGCTGGTACAGCGCGTTGGCCAACTCGAGTTGCAGGTCTCGGGAAAACCGCGACTCGGTGGCCTCGTGGTCGTCGACCAGGCGGCGGTACATCGTCGCGGCCGAGCCTGGTCGGCGGTCCTTCAGTGCGTTCTCGACGCCGCGGCGGAGTTCGGCGGCGGTGTCGGCTGGCGATGGCGGCTTCTCGCGCCGCGGGGTGTGCGCGGCCATGGGCTGGTCGAGGCCCGCGCTCCGCACGGCGCTGCGGATCTGGTTCCGCCGGCGTTTCTGGTTGATGACCATGAACAGGTCGTACGGCTCGCGCGGCACCACCCGGAAGGCCAGCAGCGTGAACGCGATCGCGAAGCCGTAGGCGTACCCGCCGAAGTGGGCCCACACCGCGACGCCATAGCCGCCACCAGCCCAGGTGATGACATCCCAACTGATCGCCATCGCGATGAACACCCAGGCTGGCCAGAGCGTCGAGCCGAGGTACCAGAAGATGAACACCCGGACGTGGGCCCGGGGGAACATGACCAGATACGCCCCGGTGCAGCAGGCGATCGCCCCGGAAGCGCCCACCACGGCGCCCCCACTGAAGAGCGCGTGGGCACCGCCGGTCGCCACCGCCCCGACCAGGTAGAACGCCGAGAAGCCGAGGCGGCCGAAGCGGTCCTCGACGGCTTGGGCGAAGACCCAGAGGAAGAGCATGTTGCCAACCAGGTGCAGTGGGCTGCCGTGGAGGAAGGCGTAGGTCAGCCAGGTCCACCAGCCGCTGACGCCGGGGATGAGCACCATGTCCCAGACAGCGGCCGCGACCGGATTGAGCGGGTCTTTGGTCAGGGCGGATTGGACCATGTACGCCACGACGTTGATTGCCAGCAGCGCATAGGTCACCACCGGGGTTCGGTGGAGCGGTCGGTCGGTGCCCAGGGGGATCAACACGGCCGATGGTACCGCAATCAGCGCCGCCCGGCGGCGGAGCGGCTCGACAAGCGTGAAAGCCCCGTGAACGGCCCGGATCGGACACCCCCCGGCCCACCAGCCCGGCTAGACTGCCGCCCAAAGCCCGGCCGCCCGGGCCCCTCACAACTCCCGAGTTTCGCACCCCCGCAGGAGGATCGCAGAAGATGCCCGAGTTCAGCAAAGGCCTGGAAGGCGTTGTCGCCGCCGAGACCGAGATGTCCTTCATCGACGGGCAGCATGGGGTCCTCGAATACGTTGGGATCGCCATCGGCGACCTGGCCCGGTCCTCGACCTTCGAGGAGACGGTCTACCTGCTCTGGAACAAGAAGCTGCCCACCCAGGCCGAGCTCGATGCCTTCACCAAGGGCCTGAGGGACAACTACGACCCGCCCGCCGGCGTGCTCGAACTGGTCAAGAACATGCCCAAGGACGCCCAGCCGATGCACGTGCTGCGGACGCTGGTGAGCTCGCTGGCCCTGTTCGACCCGAACCCCAACGCCAACGACGTGCCCGCCGCCCGCGAGAAGGCCCTGAAGATCCTGGCTGCCACGCCCGCGATCGTGGCCGCCTTCGACCGCCACCGCCGCGGCGAGAAGTTCGTGCCCGCTGATAAGTCCCTTGGCTTCAGCGAGAACTTCATGTACATGCTCAACGGCGAGAAGCCCACCGCCGCGATGGCCCGGGCCTTCGACATCTGCATGATCACCCACGCCGACCATGGCTTGAACAACTCGACCTTCACCGCCCGCGTGGTGATCTCGACCCTGAGCGACCTCTACAGCGCGATGACGGCCGCCATCGGCAGCCTCCGCGGCCCGCTGCACGGCGGGGCCAACGAGGGCGTCATGGTCATGCTCAATGAGCTCGAGAGCGTCGACGAGGCCGAGGCCTACGTCACCAACAAGCTCAAGAACAAAGACAAGATCATGGGCTTCGGCCACCGCGTCTACAAGTCCAAGGATCCGCGCGCCAGCGAGCTCCAGACTCTCGCCAGGCAACTGGCCGAGGACACGGGCAACATGGACCTCTACGAGAAGAGCCACGCCATCGAGGAGGTCATGGAGCGCGAGGTCGCCAGCAAGGGCATCTACCCCAACGTCGATTTCTACAGCGCCACTACATACCACTGCATCGGCCTGAAGCTCGACCTGTTCACCCCCATGTTCGCCCTCAGCCGCCTGGCCGGCTGGAGCGGCCACGTCATCGAGCAGCTCGAGGACAACCGCCTGTACCGGCCGACGACCAACTACGTCGGGCCGCACAAGGTGGCGTACACGCCGATCGAGAAGCGGTAGCTTTTTATGAGCCCACGTCGTGAGACGTGGGTCACACTTGCGTCCGAATCCGAAGCGACCCACGTCTCACGACGTGGGCTCGTTGTTTGATGGAACGCCCGTATGATCGACGCATGAAGTACCTCGCCCTCCTCGTCGCGCTCGGCCTCACTTCTCACATCGGCCTCGCCCAGGAGCCCGAGCCGCAAACACCCACCCCCAAGGCCACCTTCCAACGCTACCCCGACGCCCCCAGCGTCACGCGGCACAGCGTCGAGATCAACGGGCAGACGATCCACTACGAGGCCACCGCCGACACCATCACGCTCGTCAACGACAAGGACGAGCCCACGGCCAACCTCTTCTACATCGCCTATCGCAAGATCGATGGCGGGGCGGACAGCGCAAAGTTTCCCGACGCCGCCGAGCGCCCCATCACCTTCAGCTTCAACGGCGGCCCCGGCTCCAGCAGCGTGTGGCTGCACCTGGGCATCTTCGGCCCCAAGCGCGTCGAGTACGCCGATGAAGTGGGCCATCCCGGCCCGCCGCCGTACGGCGTCATCCCCAACGCCCACAGCCTCCTCGACAAGAGCGACTTCGTGTTCATCGACCCGGTCTCGACCGGGTACTCGCGGGCCGAAGGCGAGACCAGCGAGAAGCAGTTCCACGGGCTCGAGAGCGATCTTGATTCCGTCGCCGACTTCATCCGCACGTACATCACGCGCGAGCAGCGGTGGGGCAGCCCGAAGATCATCGCCGGCGAGAGCTACGGCACGACCCGAGCGGCGGGCCTGATACAGCGGTTGCACTCGCGCCACGGCATCGCGACCTCGGGCGTCATTCTCGTCAGCCCGGTGCTCGAGTTCCAGACGATCCGGTTCGGCGAGGGCAACGACCTGCCCTACGCCATGATCCTGCCCAGCTACGCCGCCGTCGCACACTACCACGAGGCGTTGCCGCAGAAGTGGCAGGATCGCCCGGTCGAGGACGTGATCGCCGAGGCCCGCCGCTTCGCGCTGGACGACTACCTGCCCGCGCTGCTCAGGGGCGCCAGCCTCGACGAGGCCGAGCGCAACCGCGTGCGCACGACCATGAGCGAGCTCACTGGCCTGGGCCCGCAGTACCTCGAAGACGTGAGCCTGCCCCGCTTCGCCAAGGAACTGCTCCGCCACCGCGGCAAGACGGTCGGCCGGCTCGATGCCCGCTTCCTGGGCATCGATGGCGATCACGTGGGTGACAGCTACGAGTACGACGCCAGCTACGAGGCCATCCGCAGCAATTACACCGAGTCGCTCAACGCCTACGTCCGCGGCGAACTGGGCTACGAGAGCGACCTGCCCTACGAGATCCTCACCGGCGTGGGGCCGTGGGACTACGGCTGGGCCGGCCGCGACCGCTACGTGAGCGTAGCCGACCGCCTGCGCGACGCCATGCACCGCCAGCCGCACACCCGCGTCTTCGTCGCCATGGGCCACCACGACCTGGCCACCCCCTTCTTCGCCGCCGAGACGACGCTGAATCGCCTGCGGCTCGACCCCGAGTACCGCGACCGCATCGATACGGCGTATTACCCCGCGGGCCACATGATGTACGTCCACCAGCCCTCGCTGGAGCAACTCAAGGCCGACCTGGACGCGTTCTACGAGAGCCTGCCGTGATCGAGGCTTGACCGGGATTGATCGCCGACGGGCCGGTGCGACGATTGGGGTTCACGGAGGTCGAATCCCATGCCCGAATGGCCCATCCTGATCCTGATCTTCTGCGCCCGTTTGCTCGACGTGCCCATCGGCACCGTCCGCATGATCATGGTGATGAACGGGCACCGCTACGTCTCGGCCCTGCTGGGCTTCTTCGAGGTCATGATCTGGATGATCGCCGTGGGCAAGGCCATCCAGTACATCGACAGCGTGGTCGCCCTCATCGCCTATGGCGGGGGCTTCGCGCTGGGCACGCTCATCGGCATGGAGATCGAGCAGCGGCTGGCTATCGGCTGGCGGGTCATCCGCGTGATCAACCCGAGGCCCGAGCTGCTGCTGGCCGAGCGGCTGCGGCGCAAGGGCTACCACACCACGCGCATGGACGGCCACGGCGGGGGCGGGGGCTTCACCCGCGAGGGGCCCGTCGAGATGGTCTTCCTGGCCGTCAAGCGCAAGGTCGTGCCCGACGTCATGGAGAAGGTCGCCCGCATCGCCCCGGACGCCATCGTCTCGGTCGAGCGGGCCGAGAAGGTCAGCGGCTTCAGCGGCATCTCGAGCGTGCGGGCAGCCGAGAAGCCCTGGCGGTTCGGGCAATTGAGAAAATAACGAACCCCCGCCGTGAGGCGGGTGGCATCGGCGCGGCGTGCGTTCTAGGCGGTTCGTGCCCCCTTCCTCACGGAAGGGGTTCGTCAGATGGTTCGCGCCGGCGTGATGATGCCCCGGCACTCGCCGAAGCCGATCCGCCGGAAGCCCTCGCGTTCGCAATAGCCCTTGATGATCACCTCGTCGCCGTCGGCGAGGAATTTGCGCTGTTCCCCTGTCGGGAGATCGATGGGCGTGCGGTCGGTGCCGGGCACGAGCTTGGGCGGGCTGGCGAAGGCGTCGCCGTTCCAGGTGAGCTCGAGCAGGCAGCCTCGGCTGTCCTTCGTCTTGCCGCTGACGGTGCCGCTTGCGAGCAGGTCGCCCGGCTGCATGTTGCAGCCGTTGCTGCTGTGGTGGGTCAGCATCTGGGCGAGGGTCCAGTACATGTCCTTGAAGTTGCCGCGGCTGATGCGCACGGGCTCCATCTTCTTGCTGCGCATCTGCTCGCTGGAGAGATACACCTCGAGGGTGATGTCAAAACCCCCACCGGAGGTGTTGCCTTCGCTCGTCAGGTAGGGCAGGGGTGACGGATCGCCGGCATCCCTCTTGAATGCGGGCGTCCGGAAGGGCGCGAGGGCCTCCATCGTCACGATGTAGGGGCTCACCGTCGTCGCGAAGCTCTTGGCCAGGAAGGGGCCCAGCGGCTGGTACTCCCACTTCTGCAGGTCGCGGGCCGACCAGTCGTTGACCAGGCACAGGCCGAGCATGTGCGTTTCGGCTTCGCCGATGGGGATCGTGTCGCCCAGCTCGTTGCCGCGACCAACCACGACGCCCATCTCCAGTTCGTAGTCCAGCAGCTTGCAGGGCCCGAAGCTGGGCGCGCCGCCGTCCTCCGTGGGCGCCTGCTGGCCGACCGGCCGGCGCACGTCCGTGCCGCTGGCGACGATGCTCGACGCCCGGCCGTGGTAGCCGATGGGGATGTGCTTGTAGTTGGGTAGCAGCGGGTTGTCGGGCCGGAACATGCTGCCGACGCTCGTTGCGTGGTAGAGGGAGGCGTAGAAGTCGGTGTAGTCGCCCAGGTCCATGAGCGGCACGCCCAGCGACACCTCGTCGACGGGCACGACGATCTGGTCGCAATCGGGATGATCGCGGAGCGTCGCGTTGTCCTTCTTCAGCAGGTCCTGCACGATCTTGCGGACGCGGCCGGTCAGGCCCTGCTCGGCGAGGTCTTCGACGAAGAGCCATTGCCACTCGTCGGCGGAACCGTCGACGATCTCGAAGTGCGCGAGCATGTCGAGCACGAGCACCATGTCGCCGATCCGCACCGCCGGGTGCACGCTCATCGCGTCGGGCTCGTCCTCCACGGGCGCGGCGATCATGCACAGCGGCAGGTTCTGGATCGGAAAGTCCGTCCCCGGGTCGTTGGCGCTCTCGACCCAGCTCTCCAGCTTGGGGTCGTGGGTCTCGTCGATGGGGTAGTGGGGGGAGTGGGGGCTGGTAGGGGCGGCCATAAATCCTCCGGCTGGGCTTGGGACGTGTGGGGGGCAGTGTAGAGCCAAGGGCCCCGGGCGACGGCCGGCGCGACCGCGATATGGTCGCCGGTGTTCGGGCCCTGGCGGGGCTTGCAAAAATTGTTTCGAGATTCGCTCAAGCCCGAATCGGGAGCGCAGAAATCATTTTTGCGCTCCCAAAAATGATTTCTGCGCTCCCAGAACCCGTTCCTGCGCTCCCCGAAGGGGGTTCGGTGCGCTCAGGGATGGCTTCGCCGCGCCCCGGAATCGTTCCGGCGCTCACCGCCGCCGGTTCTTCGAGCCGTGGAACGGATCCACAGCGCTCAAAACCGGCGTCGGTGCTCCGAAAACCGGGTTCGGTGCTGCTCGAATCGGTCCCGGCGAGCACGAAAACCGCCCTCCCGGCCTCTCAGGGCGTTCTATCCACGCCCAAGCCCGGTTCGACGGCCGGCGTCATCGCCTCTTCATCCTACCAACCCTTCAACCTACCGGACCTACCACTTCCTCCTACCTCGCGCTGGGAGGGCTCCGCCCGACCAAGCGAAACTTCAACACCCCGCGTCGAACGCGTTCTGGAACGCCAGGAAGTCGAACAGCGTCAGCTCGCCGTCGCCATCGAAGTCGGCCGCCGGCTCGCCCGCGTCGAAGGCGTTCTGGAAGGCCAGGAAGTCGAAGAGGGTGAGCTGGCCGTCGCCGTCGAAGTCGGCGATGCACACCACCAGCTCGTAGGCCCCCATGTCGGGCAGCGGGGCCGTGCCCGAACCGGTGTCGGGCGTGGCCGGGTCGTTCGAGCGGCGGGCGTTGCCGTCCAGGTCCAGCGGCGTGGGCTCGCTGGTGTCGCCGTCGCCGTCCATGTCCAGCTCGTCGGCGATCAGGTTGTCGACGCTGCCCGCGTCGACGCCCGGCGAGCCGCTGGCCAGGCGATAGGAGCCCGGCTGGTAGATGGGCGCCGCGTCGATGTTGCCCTCGCCGGCGAGCCCCCCCTCGATGTTCGAGTAGGTCGCCTCGATGGTGCCGCCCGGGTCGGCGACGGGGGCCCCGTCGCGGACGATGCTGTTGCCCAGGAAGAGGGTCGCCCCGCCGGCCACGTGCACGCCCGCGGCGCAGCCGGAGGTGTTGCCCACCGAGGTGACATGGAAGGCCCGGGCCCCGCCGCCGTAGACGTACAGGGCCCCGCCGTGGGCGAAGCCGAAGGAGCCGACGCACGGGCCGGCGGCCTCGTTGGCCTCGAAGAGCACGTTGACCAGGGTGAGGTCGCCGTCGCTGGCGATGGCCCCGCCGCCGACCTCCGAGGCGTCGGCGAAGCGTCCGTCGGCCGTGTTGGCGGCGAAGGTCGTGTTTGTGATGGTCGCCACGCCGCCGCGCGAGGCGTTGATGGCCCCGCCCAGCACGCCGAAGACGGACCCCGTGGCCCGGTTGTCCTCGAAGCGGCAGCCCAGGACCTCGAGCGTGCCCCGCTCGGTGTTGATGGCCCCGCCCGAGGTGGCGTCGCCGGTCACGGCGTTGCGAGCGAACGTGGTCCGCTCGAGGCGCAGGTCGCTCTCGGTGGCCGCGATGGCGCCGCCGCGGCCGAGCTCCGACCCGCTCACGCGGTTGGCCGTGAATTCGCAGTCTCGCAGCGTGAGCCGGGCGGACTCGGCCCAGATGGCCCCGCCGAAGGCCCGGCCCGTGCCCGAGCACGTGGGCGAGTAGGCGACGTTGTCGATGAACACGCACTGGTCGAAGGTGGCGGTGGCCGATTCGACCACGGCGGCGGCGCCGAAGCTCGTCTCGCAAGAGTCGTTGTCGGGGATGATGTTGCCATCGAACAGGACGTTGCGGAAGGTCGCCGTCGCGGCGCTCTCGACCAGCACGGCCGAGTTGCTCAAGCCCCGAAGGGTCAGGTCGGCGATGGTCACGTCGTCGAGAACGCGGAACGCCCGGTGGGCGTCGACGGGGAAGCCCGAGAGGTCGGGGCCCTGGATGACGACCGCCGACGCGTCGCCCGACGCCCCGCGGATGGTGATCTGGGCGAACACCGTGGCGTCCCAGTTGCCCGTGCCCTCGTAGACGCCGTCGAGCAGCAGGACCTCGTCGCCATCGACCGCGGCGGCGATCGCCGCCCCAATCGTGGGGTACTCCGGGCTCGGGACGGTCAACTGGTCGGCCAGAGCGATGCCGGCCAGTGACAGGATCGCCGAAGCGCACAGTGCCGTTCGTCGTTGCTCGAGCATCGATGTTCTCCCCATTTTTGTTCTCCCCATTTTCGGTATTATTTGATCAATCTCGGGCCCCTCTCCCGGAGAGCCCTCCAGAGACCCTACACCGCCGGGCCCGCATGGGTTGCGGTTTCGCCCGATCTCGGTCCCTGCCGCCACCCCGCTATATTGCCAGTTCCCATGGCCCGCCCCCTCTCCGACCTCGCCACCCGCCTGACCAAGCGCCTGAGGCTGCGCAAGGACTGGTTCATGGTCGCCGCCGGAGCGGGAGTGGGCGCCCTGACGGGCCTGGGCACGCTGGGCTTCGCCTGGGCCCTGCACGAGGTCGAGCACCACGTCAAGCACGGCCAGCTCGCCCTGCCCATCTGGCTGCTGTTCTTGGGGCCGACCATCGGCCTGATGGTCACCGGCATCCTCGTCCGCGTGTTCGCCAGCGACGCCAGCGGGCATGGCGTGCCCCAGGTCATGCGGGCGCTGATCGAAAAGGGCGGGCACATCCCCGCACGCGTCGGGCTCACCAAGGTGGTGGCCAGCATCGCCACTGTCGCCAGCGGCGGCTCGAGCGGTACAGAGGGCCCCATCGTGCAGATCGGGGCCACCGCCGGCTCGGTGATCGCCCAGCGATTGGGTGTCAGCCGCGAGCAGATGATGACGCTGGTGGGCTGCGGGGCCGCGGCGGGCATCAGCGCGATCTTCAACGCCCCGATCGCGGGCGTCTTCTTCGCGCTCGAGGTGCTGCTGCGCGACTTCTCGCTCAAGACCTTTACCCCCATCGTGGTGGCGGCCGTGTTCGCGGCGGCGGTGACGCACATCACCACGGGCCAGAACGAGGCCATCTTCGCCGCCAGCGACGCATTGCAAAAGGTCCAGTTCACCGGCTGGGAGCTGCCCAATTACCTCGTGCTCGGGCTCATCTGCGGGGTGCTTGCGGTGGGCTTCAACCGCATGCTGCACTGGTGCGAGGGCGTCTACGCGAAGCTCAAGCTGCACTGGCTCGTGGCGCCCATCACCGGCGGCCTGCTGCTGGGCGCCCTGGGCCTGGTGTGGATCCTGCTTGTTCGTGCCGCTCCGGGTGACGCGGGCTCCGAGGCGGGCCACATCCCCAGCTTCTACGGCAACGGTTACGAAGCCATCCGCTGGTTGCTCGACCCAGCCAGCTACGACGCGGCGTTCGGAGCAATGGCACACGAGGAGGCGGCCCTGCCGCTGGCCATCTGGCTCATCGCGCTGCTGGCGCTCTTCAAGGCGGTTGCTACCAGCCTGACGCTGGCCAGCGGCGGCAGCGGTGGCGTCTTCGCCCCCAGCCTGTTCATCGGGGCCGCGGGCGGCGCGGCCCTGGGTATCGCGCTCCAGCGTGTGGGTTTGCTGCCCCAGGACGGCTCGCCCGCCGCGTACGCCCTGGTGGGCATGGCGGCGGTGGTGGCGGGCAGCACGCACGCGACGCTTACGGCCATCCTGCTGCTGTTCGAGATCACACGCGACCCCTACGTGCTGCTGCCCATCATGCTGGCGGCCGTCATCGCGACGCTGGTGGCCCAGGCCATCGATCGCGACAATGTCTATACCCATCCGCTGCGCCGGGCCGGGTTGCGGATCGGCCGCACGGGCGACCTGGCCATCCTGCGCAAGATCGCCGTCACCAGCGTGCCGGTGATCCCGCTTCCCACCTTTCGATACCCGCTGGGCGCTTCTCGAAAAAGCGGATTCTTATTTCCTACGACAGGATACAATACGAACTTCGGTTACCAGGATCGGCAGGGGTATTTTTGGGCCATCGACCCCAGTAATGATGTAACCATTTCCCCCCAAATATTAACGGAGCGTGGAGGTGGTGCGGATCTGGAATATCGCTATGCGTGGAACCGGCTCACAAAGGGAGAATGGTTGGTTCGCTCGCTCTATGATACCCAGCAAAATCGTGGACGAGCCGAAGTTCGAGGGGCTCATGTTCAGCAATTCAACCCTAATTTGTCTTTACGTATGCGCGCCAATTTTTCCAGTGATCGAACGGTTTTGCAAAACTTCAGCAGTTCTGGGACTCAACGGGCTTTGCCCAGTCAAGAGTCGTATCTCACTCTTTTACAACGACTGGATCATGGGGCACTGTATCTATCGGGTCAATATATTCAGCCGTTAAGTGAAGGCGGCGATTCGACCTTTCAGCGGTTGCCTGAAATCGGGCATCGCTTCGTGAACCCCAGTGTCTTGGGAAGTCCCATATTGCTGACGGCCGAAACGACCGCAGTGCAATTTTACAGAAAGACGGGATTCAATGTGGGTCGTATTGATATATTGCCGGGATTGTCGATGGAGGGGCTCCATTTTGGGCACACGTTGGGATTTCGTCCTCAGGTGAAATTTCGTGAGGTGGGTTATACGCGGGGGCTCACGAAAAAATCAGCGCAACATCGTGAAACGTTTTGGGTGGGAGCTGAATTGTTCTCGAATGTCTCGAAACGGTTTTCTCTCGGCGATGGGAATTGGATCCGCCATTCAATACAACCGAATGTGATTTATGAGTATGTGCCACAGACGAAACAAGCGGAATTAGTCCAAATCGATGCGGTGGATGATTTGATTCAAAAGAGTCTGGTGACCTATTCATTGAAAAATCGATTGAGCCAAATTGGTGGCGGAAAATCCAATACCTGGTTGGATCTGTTATTTGCTCAAAGTTATCATGTGGCCAATCCTCCGCCCTTGGCCTCCCGTTTTTCAGATATCTGGACACGGGGGCATTTTCATTCACCGGTCGATTCCTCAGCATTCATCTCGGCTTTCAATGTGAAGGTGGATGCGTTCTACGATCCGAACAAAAAATATTTCTCTCAGATGAATACCGACGTGCTCATCCAAAGCCGAAAAACGTGGTATATGACGGTAGGGCAGCGTTACACGAAAGCGGGGACGAGAGTCCGCCGGGGAGATATTTGGAACCCCGTGTCGTTTAATGAGGTGTTGGCTCCGGCCGAGGAAATTCTCTATCTGACAACTGGAGGTGGAGTGCGGTTGCCGTATGGGGTGACTTTAGGCAGCAAGTGGTATCATGACCTCCGAACAGGAGAGACTGCCGAATGGGATGTGGTCGGGCTATATCAAAATCCTTGTCGATGTTTTTCGCTCGGGCTCACATATACACGGCTTCCTGACCGCTCCCAATTTGAATTTCTCATCAGTTTGACTGGCTTGTGGGGAACCCAGGGAAATGGAACGCAACTAATGAAGTTGATTTTGGGTCCCATCATGGCGGGGGAGCATGGAATTCCTTGGGACTATCGGTAGCCGTCAAGCAAATGAGGTCTATGCGCATGCGCATGGTCGCCATGATGGTGTTATGGGGCTTAGCCGTTTGGCCGCACCAAGTCTGGCCGCAAGACATTGTCACTGATCAGGTTACCATCACGTCAGTAAGGGGACAGCTGTTTGGTATCACGTCCGGTGAGGGAATTGCCGGGAAAGTGTTAGCGTCGGGAGAAGAGGTCCTGGTTGTGGAAAGCAAAGGTGTGACGGGATATGTTCAGACAACCACACGGTTGCTTGGATTTTCAGGGCGGTTACAACGGTGGGTGGAAATGGATCTTTCCTCGACGGAGGAAGTGGTTACTGCAACGGTCACGCCCAGAATGATTATCGTTCAGGGTCGACAGGCGGTCTACGGGTTTCAAAGTGATCTTGGTCGTTGGAAACGAGACCCTTGGGGAGCGGGAGAGTTATTGGTGAAGAGCATCGTGAAGGACTATGTA
>JAUHYE010000143.1 GCA_030426395.1 Phycisphaerae bacterium | reverse complement strand
CCTGATGACCCTGGGCGGGCTGGCCCTGGGCGTGGGCATGATGGTCGACAGCTCGATCGTGGTGCTCGAGAACATCTTCCGCCGCAAGCAGGAGGAGCGCGAGAACCCGGCGCTGGCGGCCGTCAACGGCGCGGCGGAGGTCGGGCCGGCGATCGTCGCCAGCACGATCACGACGCTGGTGATCTTCCTGCCGGTGCTGTTCATCAAGGGCGTGAGCGGCGTGCTGTTCGCCGAGCTGGCCTACGTGATCGCGTTCTCGCTGATCGCGGCGCTGGTGGTGAGCCTGAGCCTGGTGCCGATGCTGGCGTCGAAAATCTTAAAGCCCCTCGATAGACCCAAGCACGACTCTCCCACCGCCATCGACAAGCTGAGGACGATGAGCGATCGCGGCTTCGAGGCGCTCGAGGGCGCGTACCGGCGGGTGCTGGGCGTCGTGATGCGAGCCCGCATCGTCACGATGATTGGCGCGACGATCGTGTTCGCGGCGAGCGTGGCGATGCTGCCGCTGCTCGGCCGCGAGTTCATGCCGCCCAGCGACGAGGGCGAGGTCCGCATCGACGGCGAGATGGACGTGGGCACGCGTCTGGACATCGTCGATGCCCAGACGAAGATCATGGAGGCCATCGTCACCGACGCGGTGCCCGAGAAGATCGCCTGGGTGACCAGCGTGGGCGCGAGCGGCTGGAACCCCGGCGACGGGAGCAGCGGCGAGATCCGGCTTTCGCTCACGCCCTCGGCCGAGCGTGATCGATCGAACACCGAGGTCGCCAACGACCTGCGGGAGCGGCTGGAGGGCAAGATCCCCGGCATGACTATCCGAACCAGGGCGCCGCAGGGACAGTTTTTGCTCGAGCGCATCCTCGGCGGCGATCAGGGTCTGACCATCGAGGTCCGCGGGTACGACCTCGAGACGCTCGCGCTGCTGACCGATCGCGCGATGGACGCGATCTCGCGTGTCGAAGGGGTCGAGAACGTCGACAGCAACTCGACCGATGGCGCGCCCCAGCAGCGGCTGCGCATCGACCGGGCCAAGGCGGCCGACCTGGGTGTGAGCGTGCGCGACATCGCCCAGGCCATCGAGACCGCCATCGCCGGCAGCCAGGCGGGCGAGTACCGGCCGGCGGGCTACTCGTACCGCATCCTGGTGCAACTCGCCAACGCCCAGCGGCTGGACGTGAACCAAGTCCTCGACATAACGGTGCGCAGCGCCTCGGGCGAAGCCGTGGCGCTGCGGAACCTCGTTCAGGCCGAGCCCGGGCGGGGGCCGACGGTGATCGAGCGAAAGGACCAGCAGCGGTTGCTCGAGATCACCGCCGACGTGGTGGGCAGAGATCTGGGCGCCGTCGCGGCCGACGTGGAAGTCGCGCTCGATCAGATCGCACGACCAGCGGGCTACGACTACGTGCTGGCGGGCAACGTGGAGGAGCAGCGCGAGAGCTCCCAACAGCTCGGCATCGCGCTCGTGCTGGCTTTGGTGCTCGTGTACATGGTGCTCGCCAGCCAGTACGAGAGCCTGCGCGACCCGCTCATCGTGATGCTCGCGGTGCCGCTGGCGGTCATCGGCGTGATCATCTTGCTGCTCGCGACCAACACGACGCTCAACGTGCAGAGCTACATCGGTTGCATCATGCTTGGCGGCATCGTGGTGAACAACTCCATACTGCTCGTCGACCAGGCGGGGCGGCTGCGCGAGCACGGCATGACCACGCGCGACGCGGCGATGGAGGCCGGGCGGCGGCGGCTGCGGCCGATCCTGATGACGTCACTCACGACCATCCTGGGCCTGGCGCCGCTGGCGCTGGGCATCGGCGAGGGCGCAGATGCGCAGGCGCCGCTGGCCCGCGCCGTCATCGGCGGGCTGTTCAGCTCGATGCTCACCACGCTGGTGGTGGTACCCGCGGCGTACACGCTGTTGCACTCAGACAAGCCCCAGAACCCCTTCTCGGCCGAGGCAAACTCTTGAGCCGGGTCGGTCTTGCGGGTGCCGTTGCCATGCTCGCACTCTCGGGTTGTGCGCAGACCGCCATCGACGTGTTCGAGCCGGATTGGGACCGTGAGCTCGAGAAGGAACTCGAACGCCTGCGACCCGCACCCACGCCCGAGTTCGCCACGCCCGAGGGACCGGTGAACCCGACGCCCACTCTGCCCCCCGAGGGGCCGCTCGAACTGAGCCTCGAACGCACGGTCATGCTCGCGTTGGCGCGGAACCCCGACTTGCGTGTTGCCGAGTTGAACCCCGCCATCGCCGGCGCGTTCGAGCTCGTCGAGCGGGGCGTGTTCGATCCCGAGGTGTTCGCAAGCGCGAGCCTGGGCACCGAGGAATCGGTCGAAACGTCGCGATCGACCGGCGAGCAGTTCCCAGTGCGGGCCGATACTCGCGATTTAGAGGTTGGCGTCCGACAGGACTTGCCCAGCGGCACCACCGTTGAACTCGGCGCTACGCAGGGCCGCGATGCGTCGAACCGGGCGCCGACGCAGGAGAACGCACGCATCGGGCTCACCGTGACGCAGTCGCTGCTGCGGGGGTTTGGCCCGGCCGCGAATCTCGCTCGCGTGCGGCAGGCCGAGCTTGAGACCGAGGCCAGCAAGCACGAGCTCAAGGGGTTCGTCGAATCGCTGCTCGCCGATTCTGAGCGGGCGTACTGGTCGTACGTGCTGGCTGTGCGGCAGATCGCCATCTTCGAGCGTTCGCTCGAACTCGCTCGCATCCAGGCCGACGAGGCGGGCCAACGCATCGAAGTGGGCGTGCTGCCCTCGAGCGAGATTGCGGCATTCGAAGTAGAGGTGGCGGTTCGCGAGCAGGCACTCATCGATGCGCGTGCCCAGGAGGCCGCCGCCCGCCTGGAATTGCTCAGGCTCGTCGGCGCACTGGGCCCGATGGCTCCAGACCTGGACGACCGCGAGGTCGTCGCAACCACCATGCCCGAAGCAACGCCTCAGGCGATCGAAGACGCCGCGGAGCGCATCGAGTTGGCACGCCGGGTGCGACCCGATCTTGCCGAGTCGCGGCTTCGCCTCGAACAGAACCGGCTGGAAGTCATCTACACCCGCCGCGGCTTGCTACCCAGGCTCGACGTGTTCGTCGCCCTTGGCAAGACGGGCTTCGCCGACAGCTTCGGGCAATCGATCGAGAACTTGAGCGACGACACGTTCGACGCGACGGTGGGCGTGAACTTCTCGCAATCGCTCGGCCGCCTCGTTGCGCGTGGCGAGCAGCAGGCGGCGCTGGCGTCGCGATTGCAAGCCGCGGCGGCGGTTGCGAATCTCGAGCAGATCGTGGCGTACGACGTTCGCCTTGCGATCAATGAGGTGGAGCGCGCGCGCCAGCAGATCACCGCGAGCAGCACGACCCGGGTGCTCCAGGAACGCACCGCCGAAGCGGAACGCGAGCGTTTCGAGGCGGGCGTGGGAACTTCATTGCTGGTCGCACAAGCCCAGCGAGACCTGCTCGAAGCCGAAATCGCCGAGGTTGCCGCGGTGGTGGAATATCGCCTGGCACTCATCGATCTGTACTTGGCCGAGGGCAGCCTGCTGGAACGCCGGGGCATCACGATCGGGCACTCGATCTGACCCCACCGCCGAAGAGCGCTAACCTCACCCATGTTCGAGCTTCGGGGCATTCACAAGGCCTTCGGCGAGTCGGTGGTGCTCGACGGCATCGATCTCACCATTGAGCCGCGCACGACGGTGGCGCTCATCGGGCCCAGCGGGTGCGGCAAGTCGACGCTGCTGCGCCTGATGAACGGCCTGCTGGAGCCCGATGCGGGCGTCGTGCGTTTCGATGGCCATGAGATGACCGGCAATGCTCTGACCCCCGCGCGCCGACGCATCGGGTATGTCGTGCAGGAGGGCGGGCTATTTGCGCACCTCACCGCCCGGCAGAACGTGACGCTGCTTGGCCGCCGGCTGGGATGGGACAGGGAACGTGCACGCGATCGCGCGGCCGAGCTGGCATCCCTGGTGCAACTCGACTCGGCATTGCTCGATCGTTACCCGCACGAACTCTCGGGCGGGCAACGCCAGCGTGTCGCGCTCATGCGGGCGCTGGCGAACGACCCCGAGGCGCTGCTGCTCGACGAGCCCCTTGGGGCACTCGACCCGATGGTGCGAGCAGATTTGCAGGACGAGCTCAAGGAACTGTTCGATCGCCTGAACAAGACCGTGGTGCTGGTGACGCACGACCTGGCCGAAGCCCAGCACCTGGCCGGCCGTGTCGTGCTCCTCAACGATGGGCATATTGCTCAGGATGGCCCGCACGGGGCGTTGCTGCGCGAGCCTGCGAGCGACTTCGTCCGGCGGTTCGTGAGCGCCCAGCGGCGGCTTCATGGCTTGGAAGGGGCGGCATCGTGAGGTGCTTGGCCCTCTTGCTCGTACTCTTGTGCTCGTGCGTTTCACGTGGGCAAGAGACGCTGAAGATCGGCTCGAAGAGCTTTACCGAGTCGGTGCTGCTGGGCGAGTTGTTGGCCGAGAAGGCCAGGCGGGAAGGCCTCACCGTCGAGCACAAGGACTCGCTCCGCGGCACGCGGCTGGTGTTCGAGGCGGTCAAGAGTGGCGCGATCGACGTGTATCCCGAGTATACCGGAACACTCATCGGCGAGCTCTTCGCGGATCGGGACGTGGCCACCGACGCGGAATTACGCCAAGCCCTCGCTGATGTCGGCCTGGCCATGAGCGACCCCATCGGCTTCAACAACACCTACGCGATCGGCGTATTGCCCGAAACAGCCGAACGATTCGGGCTTGCCGCCATCGCCGACCTGCGCAAGGCCCCCAACCTGCGGATGGGCTTCACCAACGAGTTCATCGAAAGAGACGATGGCTGGCGACCCCTGAAGGAAGCCTACGACCTGCCACAGACCGACATCCGCGGCATCGACCACGACCTGGGATATCAGGCCCTGGGCAGTGGCGCGATCGACGCAAAAGAACTCTACACCACCGATGCGAAGATCCAGAGCATGGGGCTCACCGTGCTGCGCGACACGATCGATCACTTCCCTCGCTACGACGCGGTGTGGATCTATCGGGCCGACCTGCCCGAACGCAGCCCCGCGGCGATGCGTGCGATCGAAGCTCTCACCAACGTGCTCGACGAGGCGGCGATGTCGGCACTCAACGCCCGGGTCGATATCGATGGACGCACCGAGGCGGAGGTCGCGCGGGCCTACTTTGACAATGCCAAAACCCCAGATGGTGCGTTAACAACTGGCGACCGCTTGCGACGAGCAGCAGCAGACATTCCAAGAACAACCGCCGAGCACGCGGTCCTCGTGGGCGCCTCGATGATGCTGGCGATCACGATCGCCGTTCCCCTTGGCGTGCTCGCGGCCCACTCCAGGCGATTCGAGCAGGTGGTGCTCAATGTCAGCGGCATCCTGCAAACGATCCCCAGCCTGGCATTGCTCGCGCTCCTGGTCAGCCTGCTGGCGATCACCGGGCAGATCCCGACGATCATCGCGTTGTTCGTGTACTCGCTGCTGCCAATCGTGCGCACCACCCATGCGGGGCTCACGCAGATCCCGCAGTCCGTGCGCGACTCCGCAAGATCACTCGGCCTACCGAGAGGCAGCATGCTGCTGTTTGTCGAGCTTCCACTTGCCTTGCCAAGCATATTCGCCGGGATCAAGACAGCGGTGGTGATCAACGTGGGCACCGCGACGCTGGGCGGGTTTATCGCCGCCGGCGGGTATGGCGATCCGATCCTCGCGGGCATCCGGCGTGTCGACACCGTGCTCATTCTTGCCGGACTCATCCCCGCGGCCCTCATGGCCATCGTGCTCACGCTGCTGCTCGATGGTGTCGAGCGGATGTTGTCACCGGCGGGCGTGCGAGGCGGGATTCGTTAGAAGTTCCTCATTTTTTCGGGAGTTCCGCCAGATCGAGCGGGCATCCGGTATTGTTTGTTCACTTGGATGACGCCGCTGGCTGGTTGTGCTAGCCTGTGGCGATTCCGTTGCGCACCGAGCGAAAGGACGGTCGCCATGGGCATCACGATCGGATCGGTCCCGCTCGCGGGGGCTTCGCTCGCCGAGCGTTACCAAGGCGTCCGTGCCACAACGGACGCCTTGCGCGAGCCGCTGTCTCCCGAGGACTGCGTCGTCCAATCTATGACCGACGCGAGCCCGACGAAGTGGCACCTCGCGCACACGACGTGGTTCTTTGAGCAGTTCGTGCTCTCGCGTATCGATCCCGACCGACGGTTTGACAACAGGTTTGGATACCTGTTCAACAGCTATTACACGCAGGTTGGGGATCGACAGCCACGGCAATCGCGCGGTCTGATGACACGCCCATCGCTCGAGTCGGTGCTCGCCTATCGCACCTATGTCGATGAACGCATGCTGGAATTGCTCACCAGCAAGCGTCTGGACGAGGAGGCCGCCCGCATCACCGAGATCGGCCTCAATCACGAGCAACAACATCAGGAACTCTTGCTCACGGACATCCGACACGCTCTGTGGTGCGGACCGGCCTGCGAGGCGTACGACCCGAGAGGACACGAGGCGGCGTGGCACACCGACGCCCGTTGGATCGAATTCGAGGCGGGCCTGCTCTGGGTCGGCAATGATGGCAACGAGTTCAGCTATGACAACGAGCAGCCGTGCCACAAGGTGTACCTGCGGCCCTTCGCCCTTGCCAGCAGGCCCGTGACGTGCGGCGAATACCTCGAGTTCATGCAAGACGGCGGCTACGACCGCGAGCACCTGTGGCTTGACGAAGGAGCCGCGGCCGTCAAGGCAGAAGGCTGGAACAAGCCCATGTACTGGTCGAACGAAGGCCACCGCTGGCGCGTCTGCACGATGCACGGCGAGCGGGATGTTGATCCCAACGAGCCGGTCACGAACATCAGCTTCTTCGAGGCAGAAGCGTTTGCACGCTGGGCGGGCGCGAGGCTTCCCACCGAATTCGAATGGGAGGCGGCGTGCTTACGCGATCTGGAGCGTACCGGCACGCACTGGCACGATGCCGTCGAACGTGCGCAGATGCTCGAGCAAGGGCGTTTTCACCCTTCACCGCCGCGTGCCGGACTTGGACAACTCGCTGGCATGTTTGGATCGGTGTGGGAATGGACGCGCAGCGGTTACGACCCGTACCCGGGTTACGCGGCCGAACCCGGGGCTCTGGGTGAGTACAATGGCAAGTTCATGAGTTCGCAGTACGTTCTGCGTGGTGGCTCATGCGCCACCTCAGGCGGTCACATCCGGCCTACGTACCGCAATTTTTTCCATCCCACCAAGCGCTGGCA
>JAUHYE010000142.1 GCA_030426395.1 Phycisphaerae bacterium | reverse complement strand
TCGCCCGTCCAGTCGTTGTCCTGCGCCCCCTGCATGCGGAAGCCGGTAATGCCGTCCAGCGCCGCCAGGTCGACCACCGGCTCGAAGGCGTGGCCGGCCACGCGCCCGAAGACGACGTAGGCCGCGCCGGTATCGCCCCGGGCGATGCGGTGGGCGTCCCTGGACCCCACCAGCACGTCGCCGATCCCATCGCCGTTGACGTCGCCCGCGGCGGCGGGGAACCGCAGGCGGTCGTTGGTGGCCTCGCCCACGATGGCGAACCCGTTGGTCCCGTCCAGCGCCGCCAGCGTGAGCGTCGCGCTGCCACCGCCAACCCCACCACCACCCCCACCACCATCGGCCCGGCCGAATACCACGTAGCACGCCCCCGCGTTGGTGCGGCCCAGCGCATCGACGCCGCCCGCCCCGATGGCCACGTCGTCCACGCCGTCCCCGTTCACGTCGCCAATGGCCGCGAGCGTATAACCGGCGCCCTCCTGCACGTCGGAGCCGTCCAGACGCACGCCCAGGTCGCCGTTCAGGTCGGCCAGTTGCAGCACCGCCGGGAACGGCTCTTCCAGCGGGCCAGTCTGGGCGAGCGAGGGCGCAGCGAGGGGGGCCAGGCCGGCGGCGGCCGCGAGGGCCAGTGTGGCGGGTCGGGCGGGTGGGGCGGGTGGGGCGGATCGGTTGGGCATGACGGGTCTCCTCCGAAGGACAGTGTACCTCGAACCGTGCATGCACGCGGGGGTTTCTCGGGCCTGCGAGCGAGCCGGCATGGTCGTGGGAATCGGCCCGTTCGTGCGCGAGCGGATCGGATGGGCTGCCCGGGCTGGGCCGTGGGAGCCGGGTCGCACGCGGTAGACCCAGCGGATCGCGCCGTGAACGCAACGAAAACTTTGGTGAACACAACAGATCACGGCGTGAACCCAGCGAAAAACCTCGTGAAGGCAACGAAAAACGCCGTGAACCCAACGAAAAATCCCGTGAACCCAACGAAAAACGCCGTGACCCCAACGAAAAATCCCGTGAACCCAACGAAAAACGCCGTGAACCCAACGAAAAATCCCGTGAACCCAACAGAAAATGCCGTGAACCCAGCGCATCACGGCGTTTTTTGTTCGAGTTTCCGGACGATTGGCCCCTCTGGCGGGCCGTGAGGGCCGGTTTGCCGAACGTTTCCCGACACAAGAACGCCGCCCGTCCGAAAATTTGACGCGATCGTTCGTTTTGGGTTGGAGTCGCCCTCGCGAGCCCCCGATGAACCCCATAACCCCGGCCGCAGTGGTCCGGGAAGTTTGGTTCCGCGGTCGCCCGCTCGTGTTCTCATGTTTCCGATTGTTCTGCAATCTGGGGTCGCCGCACTTCGGAGATTCGATCCATGTTGGAGCAACACACGCTTCGGCCGTCGGCGACCCGGCCCGTGATGGTCGCCATACCCGTCGCAACTTTCGCCACGATGGCGACCAATGCAGGAGGTGCACGATGAGCACCGTCCCAACCCAACCCGACCAAGCCGTATCCTGGTGCCTGGAACACGTCGAGCCGTGGACCGAGCACGCCCTGACCCTCAAGCTCGACCCCGCCGCGGTGGCCGAGTTCGACACACTCACCGACGCGGCACAGGCCGCCCGGCAGGCGCTGGTCAGCGCGCGTCTGGCGTATAAGAACGCGTTGGCCGACTCGCGCACGGCCGTCAAGGCCATGCGCACCAGCGCGGGCGCGAACGTCACAACCATCCGCGCCACGGCCAAGAACTCGGCCACCCCCCAGGCGATCTACAGCCTGGCGCTCGTGCCCGCGCCCGCCGACCCGGCCCCACGGCCGGCCCCCGGAAAGCCCGCCGAGTTCAGGGCCGACCTGCTCGAGGGCGGGGGCATCCGGATGCGCTTCAAGTGCCCCAACCCGCCGCGCACCGGGCCGGTGACCTACCGCGTCGAGCGGCGGATCGGGACGCAAGCGCCCCTGGTCTTCTTCATGAACGCGAAGGAGCGGACCTTCGATGATGAGACCATCCCCGCGGGGACGGCCGAGGCGACCTACGCCGTCACGGCCCAGACCTCGACGCGCGATGGCAACACGGGCTACTTCTCCGTGCGCTTCGGCGCCAACAACCAGGCCACGGTCGTCGAGCTGCCCTCGGGCGAGGCGGCCGAGAAGAAGGCGGGCTAGCCGCCCGGCCAATCCCATGCGACGCCGCCGCGATTCCGGGTTCGGGGTCGCGGCGGTGTTCGTGTTGTGCTTTGGGGAGTGCGCCGATGGTTGGGTTGTGCTTTGGACGTGCGCCGACGGTTGGCGCTGCGGCGGAGCGACCCCTGAAGACAGGGGCACGCTGCGCCTCCGCTGCCGCAAGATAGGGTGTTCTTGAGCGCTCCCTTCGGTCGCTTCGGGCTAACGCCCGGGCGGCAGAAGCCGCCGCGCCGGGACATGCGCCCTGCGCCCGAAGACGGGCTTGGGCGGATGCCCCGTCGCGAAGCAACGGCGCGTGCCCGACAACACAATTGATTGCGACGGAGCATCCGCCGAGCGAGGTCTTC
The DNA here is from genome assembly GCA_030426395.1 of Phycisphaerae bacterium. Taxonomy (GTDB): domain Bacteria; phylum Planctomycetota; class Phycisphaerae; order Phycisphaerales; family UBA1924; genus JAHCJI01. The sequence goes on along the minus strand of JAUHYE010000142.1, from coordinate 4,735 downwards.
CGAGCGAAGAGCGCATGCTCCGGCGCGGCCGCTGAGCGGCCCGGGCGGTAGCCCGCAAGCGAGCAACGCGAGCGCTCAAGAACACCCCAATTGGGCGAGCGCTGGCGCAGCCGTCCCGTCTTCGGGCCGGCTCCGCCGAGCGGCGAAGGACCAGAAACCCCCAACCAGCACACCCTCACAAACCAATATTCGCCAGAGCCGCCTCGATCGCGTTGCGCTCGCTATCGTTGCGGGCCTGGCCCAGAGCGTTTCGTAAGATCGTCCGCGCCTCGCCGGTGCCGCCCGCGCCGGCCAGGGCCTCGGCCAGCTCGCGCGAATCCTCGGCCAGCTTCTGCGAACGCACGTGCGGCGTGAGCAGGCGGGCCATGGTGGCGGCGGTCTCGGGATCTTGTAATAAAGGACGCAGGGCGTGCCAGGCGAGGTCTTCGATGGCGACATCGGATTGGCGGGCGCTCGGCAATCGCGCGAACATGGCGGCGAAGCCGCGGCGCTCGCCGGCCTCGAAGAGCGCGTGGAGAGACGCCTGAGCGAACTCAGCGTCGATCTTGCCCGGCTCGTCGCGCAGCGTGGCCATCGCCAGGTCGACCAGGTTCTGGTTGCGGCCGGCCATGCGCAGCAGCCAGGCGCCCCTGGCGAGCTCGCCCGCCTCGATGGCGTCCCCGGCGAGGGTGACCAGGGACTGGGCGCCCTCGGGGTCGGCCATCGCGTCGGCGGGCTTGCTCGGCGTCGCGTCGAGCATCCACAGCGGGTCGCCCAGCACCGCGAGCTTGCGGTTCTCGAGCATGCCGTCCTCGCGGCCGGCGGCGCCCCAGGGGAAGAGCGAGCCAAGGCGCGCGGCGAACGTCGGCTGGGGCACGAAGCTCTGCAATCCCGGCTCGTCGACCGAGCCGATGTACGCGAACGCCCCGCGCGCCAGCCACGCGCCGGCGACGCTGGTAATCACGCCCGGCCGCTGGGCGCTGAAGGAGTGGACGACGTGGACGGCCGCGGGCTCGCCGAGGATGGGCACGTCGCGGCCGGCCGCCATGCCGGGCGCCAGGGCGAACTCGGACATGCGGCCCTTGGTGTTCACCGCGACCAGGCCCGCGTCGATGGGCGCGCCCGCGCAAAGCTGGAAGTTCACCAGCCCGCGCGCGAGGGGGTCGTTGGCCTCGACGTCCAGCCCGATCTGGCGGTAGACCTCGGCGGCCGGGGCCAACGCGTAGCTCGACCACGGCGGATCGTTGGGGTAGGTGTCGAAGAGCCACGCGCTGCCCGCGGTCAGGAAGATCGACGCCATCGCGTTGGTCGCGGCGATCGACGGCGAGCCGAAGACGTGGCCGGCCCACGCCCATCGCGGGGCGCTGGAGCTGGCCGAGCCGAGGCGGCCGACGCGGTCGGTGAACGCGGTGGTGCCGTGCTCGTCGCTGGCATGCCGCGCGGGCGCGTTCATGCACAGGGTGACGGCGTCGATCTCGTCGCCGAGCTGGTTCCATTGGAGGCCTAGCGCTGTGAGCGAGCCCTCGAGGGCCGAGCAGAACGCGTCGGCGTCGGCGCTGGCGATGGTCTGGTTGATTCCGCCTGGGGCGCTCATCCAGACGATGGGCTGCATGCGCGCCGTCGCCAGCGCGAGCGCGGCGGGCCACGCGGCGTCGCCCTCGCCGACAACAACCACGCCCGGCGGGGGCGCGCCCATGGCCCGCCACTGGGCGATGAGCGCGGGGGTCGCCTGCTCGCCCTCGGCAAGCTCGACGCCCCAGGCCCGGACCATCGCCGCCTCGATCGCGTCGCGTCGCTCGGGATTCGTCCAGCCTTCGCCGCCGCCCTCGGTCTGCCACCGCAGCACGCGCCTGGGCTCGAAGGCACGCACGAAGCGGGCGATGGACTCGCGGGATTCGGGCGAGCCGTCGTCGAGCAGCACCGGGTAGCGGGCGGCGGTTGTCCAGCGGGCGACGGCCTCGACGAACGACCGCTCGTCTTGCACGATCACGACCACCGGGGACACCCCCACCGCCCGGTCGACCGCACGGACGCGGGCCCCGAGCTTCTGGGCGGGCAGGAGGTCCTCGAATCGCTGCCGCTGGGATTGTTCGTCGGTCGGGGGATCGTCCTGAGCGAGCGAGACCGCTGCCAGGGCGAGCCAGAGCAGCACGATGAGGGTGGGGTTGGTCGTCAGGCGTGGCATCGAACAACACTACGCCCCGGGCCCGTACTATCCCGCTCCCCTTAGCCAAGGGGCCCAGAACCCCGCGGGCGTGGCGGAACTGGCAGACGCGCGGGATTTAGGTTCCCGTGGCCGAAAGGCCGTGCAGGTTCGATTCCTGTCGCCCGCATTGGCGAGCCGATGGTTTCCCTGGATGGTTCCAGCGAGGGGCCACCGGCCCGTCGCAACAGAGTCCGATGAGTCCCGCGAGGATCGCACCGTGAGCCCCAACACCTCCTCAACCCGCATCGACGCCTCCAAGGAAGCCGCCGCCGCGCTGGACAAGGGCGAGCTGGCCGCCTTGCGCACCGAGACGGTCTACGGCGTGTTCGCCCGCGGCGACATGCAGGAGGCCGTCGACAAGGTGCGCGCCCTGCCGCGGCGCTCGGGCGAGTGGGGCACGCTGGCCTGGCACGCGCCGAGCGTGGAGGCGGTGCTCGAGGCGCACGAGCGTGCGCAGATCGAGATCACCCCGGCCTTGCGCCGTGCGATGCGACGAGTCTGGCCGGGGCCAATCACGCTGCGATTGCACGGGCAGGGGCTGGACGATCTGATCAAGGCCGTTGGCTTGATCCCCGGTGTCGCCGACTCCAAGGGTGAGGATGGGCACGCTCTCTCGGTGCGCGTGCCCGACGACACGTGGACGGCCATGGCCCTGCAGCGCGCGGGCGGGCCTGTGGTCGGCGCGTCGGCCGAGACGATCGACACCGGCCAGGGCGCTCCCACGCCCGGCAGTTGCCCCAAGGGCCTGGAAAAGACGGGCTTCGCCGTCGTGCAGGACGAGGGGCCCACGCGATACGAGACGCACAGCACCGTGCTGGACATCTTCCCCGATGGCGACTGGAGCGTGCGATCGGAGGGCGCGCTGACATCGGAGCAGGTCACCGAGCGGCTGGCGACCTTGATCGTCTTCGTGTGCACGGGCAACACCTGCCGCAGCCCGATGGCCCAGGCGATCGCGACGAGTCTGCTCGAGCGTCGCGGGCACGGGCACCGGGCGATCGCCGTCTCGGCCGGGGTCGCCGCGATGAACGGGGCGCGGGCGACGCCCGAGGCCATCCTGGCCAGCGAGGCGGTCGGGGCCCGGCTGAGCGATCACCGCAGCCAGGCGGCCACGGCGGAACTGCTGGACAAGGCCGACGTGGTCTTCGCCATGACCGCCAGCCACGCCGAGGCGGCCCGGGCCATGCTGCCGGCCAGCCAGAAGAGCAAAATACGAACACTCGACCCCGAGGGCGACGTCGACGATCCGATCGGCGGCCCGCAGGCGCTCTATGATGAGCTGGCCCGCCGCTTCGTGGGGACGATCGAGCGGCGCCTCGAGGAACTCGGACTATGAAGATATCTATTGGAGCCGACCACCGCGGCCACGACGCCGCCCGCAGCCTGGCACGGGCCCTGGAGGCCATGGGCCACGAGGTGGTTGTGCTCAACGGGGCCGACACCGGCGACGCCCCGCAGTCCTGCGATTATCCCGAGCGGGCCCACCAGGTGGGCTCGATGGTCGCCACCGGCAAGGCCGACAAGGGCGTCCTGCTCTGCGGCTCGGGCATCGGCATGTGCATCGCCGCCAACAAGGTCCACGGCGTGCGGGCGGCCCTCGTGCACGACGAGTTCACCGCCCAGATGGCCAAGAGCCACAACGACGCCAACGTGCTGTGCCTCTCGGCCGACATGCTGGGCCAGCGCCTCATCGAGCGCGTGGTCGAGGCCTGGATGACCGCCGAGTTCGAGGGCGGCCGCCACGCGCGGCGCGTCGCCAAGATCCACGCGATCGAGCGGGGCGAGGATCCGGCGAGCGTCACCGGGGAGTCGGTGTCGGCGTAGTGCCGATCCGGATGTGTCTTGACGCTTCGCCAGCGGGGCCGGTTTTGTCTTGACGCTTCGCCAGCGGGGCCGGAATTGTTTTGACGCTTCGCCAGCGGGGCCGCGCCCTTCGGGCTTGAGATAGAACCTTGTCGCCTCACCGGCGAAACCGGCCCGGCGGGCCTCCAGTTTAACGGGAGCGTCCGTGCCCGGATCGACCAGCCTCCCCCCGATCGTGCTTGGCATCATCGTCCTGGTGATGGGCCTCGTGATGCTGGGCCCGATCATCAAGCTGTTCGTCCAGGCCAACGTCGCGGGCGCACCGGTGCCGTTCACCGCGCTCCTGGGCATGTGGCTGCGAAGGATCGACGCTCGGGCGGGCGAATTGCCGCCGGGCGACGCTTTGCTGGTGCTGAACGCCGCCGCCCGAGTCTGAGTGCCCCCAGCGTACCGTTTTCCGGCTATCGCTGGGCCTTGACCGGTTCCCGCTCGCTGTTCGCGTCCTCCGGCCGCGGTTTGGCCTCCATCGAGCGTTCGGCATCAACCTCCACCGCCGCGCTCGTCGCCTCGCTCTTCATCGTGCCGAAGGGGATGGTCACCGGATACGACCACTCGCCCTTGAGCCCGGTCGTGCGCATCGCGCGCACGCGGTAGAGCACCTGGCTCACGCCCTTGGGCACGTCGCCATCCTCGAAGCGTTTGACGCCCACGATGTCCAGCGGCATCCACTCGCCCGTCGCGCCGTCC
>JAUHYE010000016.1 GCA_030426395.1 Phycisphaerae bacterium | reverse complement strand
AGGGCGGGCAGGTGCAGCATGACGCTCAGGCGAACGCCCGTGCCGACGTTGGTCGGGCAAGCTGTCAGGTAGCCGAAGCGCGGGCTGTACGCGTAATCGATGCGTTGCTCGATGGCGTCGTCGGCCGCGTCGAGTTCCTCCACCGCTCCGGAAAGATCGAACCCGCCGCGGATGACCTGGAGGCGGAGGTGGTCCTCCTCGTTGATCATGATCGACAGGCGGCGTTCGGGGAGGCCGATCGCGACGGCACGCGCGTGCATGGGTTCGCCCGGCTTGCCCATCGCGTGCTGCCGGCTGATCAGACGCTCCTCGACGAGCGACGTGCGATGGCCCGAAGTTGTCGAACTCAGGTCGACCCATTCCATCTGCGGGCTCAGCCGAGCGCCGAGCACGATGGGCTTGAGCCTGGTGACGATGGCACTGCGCTCGCTTGCCGGCGCGCGATTGGGGAAACGGAAGCCCGCGACGTTGCGCGCCATGCGCACGCGCGACGATACCACCACGTCGCCCGAGCGCCCCGCCACGGCCAGCCAGTTGCCCGCGTTCTCGGCGCCGCCGGTGTTCATCGGTCGCCACCCGAGGGATGCTCTTCCGACGACTCGGCCTCGAAGCGCCGCAGCTCGTCGCGCAGGGCCGCCGCCCGTTCGTACTGCTCCATCGCCAGGGCTTCTTCGAGTTGTTTTCTCAGCAGCGCCACACGCTCGGCCCGCTCGCGCGCCCCGCCCAGCACGCGCTCGATGGCCTCGGCGTCGCCCTCCTTGGCCGCCGCCAGCATCCGGCGGGGCGTCTTGCCGATGTGGTGGGTGCCGCCCTGGTGGGCCCGCTCGATGAGCGGAGCGAGCTTGTCCTCGAAGGCCTCGTAGCAGGCCGGGCAACCCAGGAGCCCGTGCTGACGGAAGGCTGCATATGAGAGCCCGCAGGTCTCGCACTTGAGGGTCGCGCCCTGCTGCTGGACGCTCAGCACCACCGAGGCCCCGCTGCCCGGGATGCTCACGCTGGAATGGCCGGTGAGCCCCACCTCGCCCGCGTGGCGCTCGCACAGCCGGCGCACCATGACCTGCCCATTGACGATCTGCGTCTCATGGACGGTCGCTTCGGCTTCGCACAGGTCGCACTTCACGCTGCACACCCCGGGCCGGACGGTGGTGCCGGCCTCCGCTCAATCCTACGGGCACGTGCGGGCGCTGTTCAGGAATCCGTGCCGCTCGACCCGCATGGGTCAAAGGCTCACAACCGGCTCAGTCGCCGGCCTGTTCCTTCTGCTGGCGGGTGTAGCCGTACTTGCGCTTCAGAGGCTTGACCACCAGGCCGCTCTTGATCGCCCGGGTGCTGGCCAGCACCTTCTGGGGCTTGCCGTCGATGATGGCGTTGACCTTCTGGAGGTTGGGCCGGAAGGTGCGGCGAGTGATGCCGGTGGTCTTCAGGCCGAAACCGCCCTTGGAGATCTTAGCGCCGCCGTAGGCCTTGGACTTGCCAAAGCGGGTCTTACGTCCGGTAAAGTGGCATTCGTAGGGCATCAGGGCAATCCTCGGTCTCGATCCACGGGCGAACCGCCGGCCTGACTCAGGCTTGCGGGTCGAGATGGTAGGCGGGGTGGAGCCTTCAAGGAAAGCCACGTTGCCCCCTCACCCCCGCGCCAGATTCTCCCGCGACAGGATGACGCTCAGCGTCTGGGCCACCATGTCGATGTCGCGCTCCGTGAGGCCGTTGTGGAACGGCAGAGCGATCGTGCGGTCCGACACGCTCTCGGCGATGGGGAAGGCGCCCCGCTCGTAGCCGAAGCGACGGACGTACTCGGGCATCAAATGAATGCAAGGGAAGTACGGTGCGCAGCCCACGTCGTGGTTGCGCAGACCCTGGATCACGCGGTCGCGTTCCTCGCCCGTGTAGCCGCGTTCGAGGCGGATGGTGAACACGAACCAGCTCATGCTCGTGCCGCTCTCGATGGTCGGCAGGATGATGCCCGGGATGCCCATGAGACGGTCGAGGTACTCGCTGGCCACGCGGCGGCGCTTCTCGGCAATCTCGCCAAACCGCCGCATCTGGGCGACACCAAGGGCGCAGGCGATCTCACTCAGGCGGTAGTTGTACCCCAGACGCTCGTGGCTGAGCCACAGGCCCAGGCCGCTGCTGCCCTCCTGGGCCAACTCGCTGGGCATGGTGCGGCCCTGGTTGCGCAGGCTGCGGCACAGGTCGGCCAGGTTCTGGTCGTCGGTGACGATCATGCCGCCTTCGCCCGTGGTGATCTGCTTGTTGGGGTAGAACCCGAAGACCCCGACGCGTCCAAAGCTACCGCACTTGCGGCCGTTGTAGGTGGTGCCCAGGGCCTCGCAGCAGTCCTCAACGAGGTGGATCTCGTTCTTGTTGGCGATGGCTGCGTAGCGGTCCATGTGGGTCGGGTTGCCCAGGGCCTCGACGGCAAGGATGGCCTTGGTGCGCGGGCCGATGGCCTGCTCGACCTTCTCGGGGTCCATGTTGAGGCTTCGCGGGCAGATGTCCACGAACTTGGGCGTGGCGCCAACATAAAGGATGGCGTTGGCGCTGGCCACGAAGCTGAAGGGCGTGGTGATGACCTCGTCGCCCGGCCCGATACCCAAAGCCAGCAACGCCAAGTGCAACCCCGACGTGCCCGAATTGACCGCCACGCCGTGGTCGCAACCGGCAGCATCGCTGACCAGGGCCTCGAAGGCCTCCTGCATCGGGCCAATGCTCAGGCGGCCCGACCTCAAGACGCGCGAGACCGCATCGATCTCGAGCTCGGAGATGTCCGGCCCGCTCAGGGCGATCTCCTGGCTGGGGTTCTGGCGGGGCGCGGACGGGCTGGGGTAATCACTGGGTGGCAAGTCGGCTCCCGTGTCTCGAGGCGTCGGCCAGAGGCCGGCGGACCCGAGGGGAGTCTATCGCCCCCGGGGACCGATCCGTTTGGCCAGCGACACGGCGAGGTCGGCGATGGTCTTCCCATCGTCGTCACACCCCACCGCGACCAGTTCCTCATCGGCAATCTGACGCTCGATCCGTCGCACGGCGGTGATGATCGACGAGTGGTTGGGGCGGCCCATCGCGCCGGCGATCTCGGGATAGCTGGCCGTAGTGAGCTGGCGGGAGATCAGGGCGACCAGCGCCCGGGCCAGCACGACCCGGCGGTGGCGGCCCCGGCCGGCGAACTCGGCCCGGCCCACACCCAGGTAGCCACAGACGCCCTCGATGACCGCCTCGACGCGCACCGGGCCGGCCTTGGGCGCCACATGGGCGCGGCGGCCGAGGGCTTGGTGCACGGTGGACATGACGACCCGGTCGCCCGCCGGCTGGCCGCCCGAGCGGCCCAGCAGGTTGTGGAAGGCATCCACGCGGGCCATCGCGCCCTCGATGTCGCGGAACGAGCCGGGCTCGCTGTCGCTGACCTCGCCCACGGCGCCCTCGGCGATGGCCGAGATGACCTGGGCGTCCATCGTGAGCCCACGCTGGGCGGCCAGCTTGCGGACCATGGCCTCGCGCAATTCGAGTTCGGGCGAGCCGAGTTCGATGGTCAGCCCGGAGAGCAGGCGGCTGATGAGCTGCTTGCCCAGCCCTTCGACCTGGCGGGGGTGCTCGTCGCTGGCCAGCGCCAAACGGCAGCCGCCCTGGAGGATCTGGTCGAGCGTGTGGAGGAGTTCGGCCTTGGTGGCTTCCTTCGTCGCCAGGAAGTGCACGTCGTCGAGGCACAGCAGTTCGACGCCGCGGTACTGATCGCGGAAACGCTCGGTCGTGCCGGTGCGCAGGGCGGCCAGGAAGCCGTTGGTGAATTGCTCGGCGGTGACGTACCTGGCCTTGCTGCCCGACTCACGGAGGCGGTTGTAGTTGTGGGCCATGCCACGGAGCAGGTGGGTCTTGCCCAGGCCGCAGCCGCCGTGGAGCACGAGCATGTTGCCGGCCCGGGGCGTGGCGTTCGGGTCGCTGATGGACATGGCGGCCATGTGGGCCAGGCGGTTGCTCTCGCCGACGACGAAGTCCTCGAGCCGCAGGGTGCGGTCGCGCTGGGCGGCGTGAGGCTTGGGGGCCTGCTCCTGGGGCTTGGGGCGCAGGGCCCGGGCCTTGGGCGGCTTGGCGGCTGGGAAGGCCTCGGGCTTGTCGATAAAGCTGACCGAACCCCCGCCGGCGATGTCGACCAGGTGCTTGCGGAACCGGCCCTCGACAATGGGCACCAGGAACTTGGACGCCACGACGACGCGCAGGCCGCCTTCGGTGCGTTCCAGCTTGGCCTGGCCTTGGAAGTATCGCTGGAAGGTCTGCGGGCCGACCTTGGCCGCGAGCAGACGCTCCAGATTGTCGCCGTCGTCACCGGCCGGGCTGGCCACGGCGGTGTCGCTCGGCGGGTCGGCGGGCGGGCTGGCAGTCTCGGCGCGACCGGGGTGGACGTGCCGAGTACGCACACGCTCGCCCGCGGCGTCTCGGCCGGGCAGGCGTGTGGGCACACGGGACGGGGCACTCGGGGCGGCAACGAGTTGCAGGTCGGGCACATGCTCGCCGGCATTGGTGGAGCCGGCGTTCTGTCCCTGGCCCGGATGCAGGCGGACGGCGCGCTGCGGTGCGGCTTGCGGCTGGTCTGCCCGAACGGTCTTGTCCCTGCTGGTCGCTGCCATTGCGAACCCTTCTGGCTCGTCCTCGAGCCACACGAAGACCCCCGCCGAAGCCCGGGGGCTCGGCGTGCATGATCGTTCAGAGAGTCCGTTCACACGGTGCGACGCTGGAACCATTGACCGCGCGATCCTCGCGCTGCGTGCCACCTTGCCCGTGTAGCTCGTGGTTGCCATCGTGGCGTGCTGAATAACCGCCGGAGTACGCACGGCGGTGTCGCCTGATGGCTAGCGGGCATGGTTGCTGTGGTCTTTGGCCCCCCGACGCGGCGCCATTCCTTCGACGCCACAAGAAGGTATCCGCCCTGTCGCCTGTTCGCTACCGGAATTGTGAGCGTTGGGTTCAGATCGATCGCAAAAGGCGGTGTTTCTCAAGGGTTTACAACCTGAATTTTTATTTATGCACGAGGCGGGCGCAAGTTGTCAACAACGGCGGTGGATAACTGGTGGAGTGCATCGGATAGGCATCTTCGCAAGTGTGGTGGCACCAACGCGCTAGCGGTCGCCAACACCGGTGGATAGCTCGCTCGAAAGGCCGTGGACGCACGCCACACGCCGATCGAAGGCGGTGAAACCGAGGCGTTCGTAGAGGCGTACGGCGGGCGCATTGGCGATATCGACAGCGCATGTGAGCGACCAACCTGAGCGCGAGGCACTCTGCTTCACGCGTGCGCCGAGCTGCGCGATGGCGCGGCGCATGAGTAGTTCTCCCAGCCCCATGCCACGGAGCGTTGGGCCAAGGCCGATGTAGACCAACTCGTAGCAACGCTGCTCGGGTAAACCAGCGAGCAATATGGCGCCGGCGGGGCGGCCCTCGTGGCGCACGAGCGTCCAGATCGCCAACTCGGGCCGGCCTATCGCCGCGTGGGAGGCGACGATGTCGCAAGTGCGACGCATGCCGCAGAGCTCGGGGCAATCGAGGGTGTCCATGTACGAGTCGTCGAGTGCGCTGACGAGCACGCGCATGTTGGGCGATCCCTCATCTGGGATGCGGATTGGCTCGAGTTCGACGCCGTCGGGCAGGTCGGGCTCGGTTTCGCGATGTCGGAGCAGGCCGTGGCGTGGCGCATCGTCGGGTCGCAGGGGTCGCCGCATGTAGGCAAGTTCGCCCACGATCCCCCAACCGGCGGCCAGCAGGGCGTCGACGCCCCAGCGCTCCCGGGCGGCGGGCAGGGCCTGGGCGATGTCGAAGGGATGGCCTGGCAGGCTGGCCAGATGCTCGGTGAGGGCGGCGGCGCAGCTCGCCCGCTCGGCGGGGCGGTCGCCGGCGGCGTCGGGTCGGCTCAGGAACACCAGGGCGCTGCGGCCCGGGGAAGGGATTGCCAGGGCCAGCTCCCGCACGGCCCGGCGGTCGACGTCGATGGTGGCCTGGGCGTGGTCAAAAGCGATCCCGCCGTCTTGGCCGGCCTCGATGATCCGCTGGGCGGCCTCGCGAGCGGCCGGGCCGACAGCCTCGACCAGACGCTCCGCTGCGGCCAGGCGGAGGTCTGGGGGCAGCGGCCTGGGCTGGCAATCGTGGGAGAAACCGCTGGCGTCCATACTCGTATCCGTTGGTGGTCCGGACCCCGTTTCGTCGGACGGGTCTGGCGGCGGGGCAAATTCCCCGGCGTGGCCGCCGTCGCGAGCGGGGAAACGAATATAGACTGTCGGGGCGTAGGGACGGCTGAGGGCCTTCCCATGTGCCTCACCGATTTCGCGCCCTGCTGCCTTTGCCTGGATGGATGAGTCTGGGCTGTTGACCTCGCCTCGGAGAACTCCATGGCCCTGCTGAATCTGCCTTCTCGCGTGCTCGCCGTTCTGCTCGTGGTCGTCGGCGTGGTCGCCGTGACCGCGGCCCGCCCGCCGGAGCCCAACCCCATCCCGGTGCGTTGGCAACTCGACCTGGACGTGGGCCCGCTGCGTGTGGCCAGCGTCGATACCCCTGGGCAGGGGCCGACGCTGTATTACTACCTGACCTACACGGTGACCAATAACACCGATCAGGACATCCTGCTGGCCCCCAGCTTCGAGCTGAGCACCGAGACGGGCATCGACGTGGTGGGCGGCCAGGGCGTGCCCGCCAGCGTGACCCGCGAACTGCTCAACCGTCTGGATAACCCGCTGCTGAGCGACCAGGTGAGCATGATCGGCGTGCTGCGGCGCGGCGAGGCCTACGCCCGCGGCGGGCTGGTGGTCTGGCCCGTCCGCGATACCGAGGCCGACCAAGCCCGGATCTACATGGCCGGCTTCAGTGGCGAGACCGACCGCATCCGCCTCATCGATCGCGAGAGTGGCAACCCTCGCGACGTGGTGCTCCGCAAGACTCTCATGGCCGTCCACGAGGTGCCGGGGCACGTCGAGGGTGTGGGCTCTTCGCCCATCACGCGGTCCGAGACCCGCTGGATCATGCGTTAACCGGCCGCTATTATCTCGACCCGGCTCCCGGATTGATTCGGGCCGGCTACGCAGGAGTATCTCGCTATGGCGCACAAAAAGGGCCAGGGATCGTCGAAGAACGGTCGCGACTCGAACCCCCAGTACCGGGGCATCAAGCTCTACGGCGGGCAGATCGCCCAGCCGGGTAACATCCTGGTGCGTCAGTGCGGCACGAAGTTCCAGCCGGGGTTCGGTGTCCAGCGGGGCAAGGATGACACGCTCTTCAGCGTGAGCACCGGCACCGTGGTGTTCCAGGGTCGCCGCGTGCACATCGACCCGATGGAAGACGACGCACCGCGTCCCCGCTGGCTCACACAGTATCGTGCGGCCCAGGCGGCGAAGGCTGCCGGCTGAGACGAGTCTGATCGACGCTTGATGAGCCCGGAGAACGATCCGGGCTTTTTGTTGCGCGTTGGAACAAAAAACCCGGGTTTGCGCCCGGGCCTTGTGTTGGATTCGGTTTGTTTGGCAGTTACCGCTTGGTGGCGGGTTCCATGGCTTTGCGGGCCTCGTCGCTGAGGTAGAGGATGCAGCCCGACTGGGGATCCATCGTGACGCGACCGTGGCTGAGCAGGCCGCTGACGATCTCGATGGGGACGGCCAGCATGCTGGTGCCGCAGACGAACTCGTGGCGCTTCACGTCGACGACCTCGACGGGGGCCATGGCCTCGTCGCCAAGCTGGCTGCGGACGCGGAGGTAGTGGCTCAGGGTGTGCTCGGGCACCTCGGCAGCGATGGTCTCGCGTTCCTTCTTGAGCTCGTCGAGGCGGTCGGCGATCTCGGCGGCCCGCTCGTCGCGCTGCTTGAGGGCAACTGTGCGGACGCCCTCACGCTCGTCCCTGGCCTTGGTAAGTTCATTGCCTTCTGCGGTGAGCACCTCGACGCGGTTCATGAGTTCGAGTGCGACGGACTCCTGCTCGTCCTGCTGGGTCTTGTAGTTGGCGATCTCGGCGAGATAGGCCTGGTACTCCTTGTTGGAGGCGGCCGAGTTCATCTTCTCGCGGAGTTCGGTGATGTGGGTCTCGAGTCGCTTGGCCTCGCCCTCGGCATTGGCGGCGGCGGCCTTGGTCTTGCGCAGCTCGTTCTGGTTGGTCTTGTGCTGGTCGGTGATGGCCGCGAGTTGGCGTTCCTGCTCTGCGAGGAATCGCTCGGCGGCGCGGAGCCTGCCCTGCAACCCGTCGATGCTGTTATCGACCCTGAAAACCTTGAGCAACCGATCGGTTTCGGTCATCGTCATGTACGCTGAGCTCCCTGGTCCAAACTACGGGGGAGTGTAGCGCCCACGACGGGAATCGGCATGGCTCTTGAAAAAACCCGAACTCGGATTGTCGTGCGGGCGACGCGCGGGAAGTTGCCCATCAGACCCAGACTGCCAACGTCCAATAGGCCAGCGGCGCGACGAGGATGGGCGAGTCGATGACATCGAGGATTCCGCCAAAACCGGGCAAAAGGGCGCTGGAGTCCTTGATGCCCGCGTCGCGCTTCATCATGGAGGCCATGAGGTCGCCGAGTTGGCCGGCCAAACCGATGCAGGCGCCGGCGATCGCGCCAACGAGTGCGAGCCTGGCGGGCGAGCCGCCGGGGTTGAAGATGCCGAGATGGGTGAGCAGCGCGAGCCCACCGCCGCCGACGATGGCCGAGCCGATGACCCCGCCAATAAGGCCTTCCCAGGTCTTGCCCGGGCTGAGCCAGAGGATGAGCTTGCGCTTGCCGATGGCCTTGCCGGTGAAGTAGGCGAAGATGTCGCAGCTCTTGACGGTGGCCAGCACCCAGACGAGCACCCAGGCGCTGTGCTCGAGGCGGATCCGCAGCAGGAAGCCGAAGGTGAGGCCAAGGTAGACGAAGGCGAAGAGGACCGCGCCGATGCTGAGCATGGCCCCCTCGCTCTTCTTGGTGCGGGCGTGGTGGAGGATGCCCACGAGCACCATCGCGGCGGCGGCGGAGGCAAGACCGGCGGCGCCGTCGCCCTTGGCCAGCGTGGCGAACAGCGGCGTCGACGCGAGCAGGCCCAAAACAGCCGTAACGGCCAGGGTGAAGCGCGAGGCGTGGACGTTCTTGGCCTTGAGCATGATGGCCAGCTCGCGCGCCCCCAGGCCGGCGATCGCCAGCATGACCGGGAGCACGACCACGCCCGGCGGTGCGGTGCCGTCGAAACCGAGCGGTGGCATGTCGAGCGGCCAATCCACGCCCTCGATGGCCTGGTCGAGCCAGAGCCCGGCGAGCAGCAGGGCGATCAGGATGGGCCCGAAGAGGAGCCTCGTGCGCATTGTGGCGAGTGTAGAGGGTCGTTGTTCGGTTGTCCGTGGCGGTTCTGGTGGGGATTCCTTCGGCTTCTGGCTTTGGGCAGGATTGGTCCCAACAATGTCCCTCTGGTGGCGAGAGAATCTCCGCCGTGCGAGAAGGCCCGCCTTTTGGGGGTGTAGCTCAGTTGGTAGAGCATCGGACTTTTAATCCGCAGGTCCAGGGTTCGAGTCCCTGCGCCCCTACTTCTCTGTCCGCGTTCGGGGTTCGTGCCCTCGGGGTCCACGCATGGTGAGCACCGCCGTCCGACGCCAGCCGGCGTGCCTGCACGCGGCGTGGTCCGCCGGTCGCTTGTGGCTGTGGGCCGAGGTCGCGCCCTTGCGGGAAGCGAAGGCGTCCGAGGATCCGGCGTGGATCGCGGGGGAGGCTTTCGTCCAGCGGGTCGTGGAGTCGCTGGGGTCCAGGATCGGCGAGCACGGCGAAGCTGGCGAGGTGCAGTTGCGGCTGCCCCAGGGCGGCCGCGTGCCCAGCCCGGCCATGGCGCGGGCGGCGGGCGTGGTCGATCGGCCCGATGGCGAGGCCGCCGGCGAGTTCGAGAAGGTCAAGATCCCCGGCGTGAGCTTCGCGCCCGATCACGTGGCGGCTGTGCTCGACGCGATCAACGACGTGGCCAGCGGGGCATCGGAGGTGGCCCTGGGCGAGGGGCGCTTCGAGGTGGCGGGCGATGGCGGTGCGCCGGCGGCGGGCGTGCTGGTGGCACCGACCGTGCGGCACTTTATCGTGGCGCTCGCGCTCGTGCGGCAGCTCATCATCCAGCAGCGCTTCGTGCCGAGTTTGCGGCAGCATCCCGACGGGCGATTGCTCGGGTGCTGGCAGCCCTGGCTGGCCGACGAGCACACGGCCAGGGCGACGAGTTCGTTACTGGCCGCCATGCCTTTGGCGAGCAGCGCGGGCGTGGACGATCTCGAGCACGATCCGTGGCTCGTGCTCAGCGACTTCCTGACCCTGGTGCTCGACGCGCAGGCGCGGTCGGCGTTCGGGCGCGAGAAGCTCGTCGAGGCGGTCGAGAACAAGGACCACGACACGCACGTCGCGTGGCTGAGCGGGCTGCTGGACGGGTCGCACGAGTCGGGCATCATGCCGGCCGAGCGGACCGACGCGGCCCGGGGCGTGCGGCGGTGGCTGGCGCGGCTCGAAGAGCGCGGCGCGAGCGCACTGTGGCGTCTCTGCCTGAAGCTGCACGAGCCGGTGAATACCGATGATTTGCCGGACTTGCAGCCGCCACCCAATGACACGCGGTGGGCGCTCACGTTCCACCTGCGCGCGGTGGGCACCGAGAACGTCGAGGTCGACGCCGACGAGGTGTGGAGCCTGACGGGCCGGGGCGTGACGGTCGAGGGGCGGCAGCTCGACGATCCGCAGCAGCTCCTGCTCAGCGAGCTCGGGCGTGCGTCGCGCTTGTTCGACAAGCTCGAGACCGCGCTTCGCCAGAGCGAGCCGACGCAGCTCGAGCTGACCACCAAGCAGGCGTACCAGTTCCTGCGTGATACCGCCCCCGTGCTGGGCGAGCAGGGCATCACCGTCGTCGCGCCGCCGTGGTGGGATTCGCCCAGCATCCGCGTCGGGGCGACGCTCCGCCTGGACAGCGACCCGATGGAGAGCATCGTCGGCGATGTCGAGGGTTGGGGTGTGGCTCCCGAAGGAGAAGGTGTTCCCGGTGCACCGCACACGCACAAGAGCCAGCTCGGCCTGCAGACGCTGGTGCGGTACTCGTGGGAGATCTCCCTCGGCGGGCTGAAACTCACTTTGGCCGAGTTCGAGAAGCTCGCCAAGGACGGTTCGACGCCGCTGGTGCGCGTGGGCGGGCAGTGGGCCGAGGTGCGGGCCGAGGACGTGAAGGCGGCCGCGAAGTTCATCCGCGAGCATCCGGGCGGCGAGATGACCGTGCTCGAGGCCATCCGCATGGCCCACGGCTCGATGGACGAAGAAGGCGCGGCCCTGCCGATCGTCGGCATCGAGACCAGCGGGTGGCTCGGCGCGGTCTTCGGTTCGAGCGACGAGAGCCAGAGCCTGCCCGAGGTCGAAGCGCCGCCGACGTTCAGGGGCGAGCTGCGACCCTACCAGCTCCGCGGCGTCGCGTGGATGAGCTTCCTGGAGCGCTTCGGCTTCGGGGCGTGCCTCGCGGACGACATGGGCCTTGGTAAGACGATCCAGGTGCTCGCACTGCTCGCGCGCGAGCGGTACCTGCACAGCCAGGGGCCGTACGCCGAAGCCCCGGTGCCGCCGACGCTGGCGATCGTGCCGATGAGCGTGCTGGGCAACTGGGAGCACGAGGCTCGCAAGTTCTGCCCGAGCCTGAAGGTGCTGGTGCACCACGGGGCCGAGCGGCACCAGGACGAGGCGTTCATCGCCAAGGCCGGCGACACCGACGTGGTGCTCACGACCTACGCCCTGGCCCACCGCGACCAGGAACTCCTGGCGCGCATGCCCTGGCGGCGGATCATCTTGGACGAGGCCCAGAACATCAAGAACCCCGCGGCCAAGCAGGCGCAGTCGGTCCGCCAGTTGCACGCCGACCACCGGCTTGCGCTCACCGGCACGCCGGTGGAGAACCGGCTGAGCGAGCTCTGGTCGATCATCGATTTCTGTAATCCCGGCTATCTCGGCACCATCGGCAACTTCCGGCGCCGTTTCAGCCTGCCCATCGAGCGGTACAGCGACAAGGGACGGCGCGAGCAGTTGCGTCGATTGGTCAGGCCGTTCATCCTTCGTCGCCTGAAGACCGACGAGGGCGTGGCGGGCGATCTGCCCGAGAAGGTCGAGAGCCGCGAGTACTGCCACCTGACCAGCGAGCAGGCGGCGCTGTACGAGGCGACCGTCAACACGATGCTGCGCGACATCGACCGGGTCGAGGGCATGCACCGCCGCGGCATGGTCCTGAGCACGCTCATCCGGCTCAAGCAGATCTGCAACCACCCGGCCCAGCTCCTCAAGGACCACGACTTCTCGCAGCCCGGCGCGCCCGACGCGACGCGCAGCGGCAAGTGCGTGCGATTGGTCGAGATGCTCCAGGAGGTCATGGCCTCGGGCGAGCAGGCGTTGCTGTTCACCCAGTTCCGCCAGATGGGCAAGCTGCTGGTGGCCCTGCTCCAGCAGGAGCTGGGCAAGCCCGTGCTCTTCCTGCACGGCGGGACGACGCAGAAGCAGCGGCAGGAGCTGATCAACAAGTTCCAGAAGGCCGACGGCACGACGCCCTTGCTCATCCTGAGCCTCAAGGCCGGTGGTGTTGGTCTCAACCTGACCGCCGCGACGCACGTGTTCCACTTCGACCGCTGGTGGAACCCCGCCGTCGAGAACCAAGCGACCGACCGGGCGTACCGCATCGGCCAGACCAAGCGGGTGCAGGTGCACAAGTTCGTCGTACGCGGCACGCTGGAGGAACGCATCGACGCGATGATCGAGCAGAAGACCGAGCTGGCCGAACAGATCGTCGGGGCCGGTGAACGGTGGCTGACCGAGTTGGATACCTCGCAGCTCCGCGACCTGCTGACGCTGCGTGGGGACGCCGTCGGCGATGACGAGGCCGCGTGATGCCCGACAAACCCGACAAGCCCACCAAGCCCACGCCGCGTCCCAAGACGCCCGGCAAGATCGCCTCGGACGCCACGACCGACAGGGCGCCCGACACCACCGAGAAGGCCGTGCAGGCGCTGCGCGAGAGCCTGACCAAGCCCAACGCGCCGATGCGGCCGCACCCGAGGCCCTTGCCGACCAAGCCGCGGCGGGTCTCGGGTGGCATCCGGCTCAAGCGGAAAGAGGGCGAGGAGCTCGCCAGCGTGCCCGAGCGGCGGCTGATGCGGCTGCTCGAGCTGAGTGCCGGGCCCAGCGCGATCGAAGAAGGAACGGAGTACGCCCGCCTGGGGCAGACGCGCACTTTAGTGGTCGAGCCCGGGCTGGTGCGCGCGAGCGTGCAGGGGCGGCGGACACGCTCGTACGACATCCAGCTCAAGGTCGACGCGTTCACGCCCGAGCAGTGGGACGCGGTGGCCGACCAGCTCAACGAGCAGCCGCACATCGCCGCCGAGGTCTTGGGTGGGCGATTGCCCGCCGACGTCGAGCACGTGTTCGAGCCGCTGGGGTTAAGTTTGCTCCCCGCCTCGCCCGACGCGGTGAGGGTCGTGACGACCTGCCCCGACTCGCCCGAGGGCGGGGGCTGGAGCAAGCACGCGTGCTGCGTGGTCATGCTGCTGAGCGAACGCATCGCGGCGGACCCGTCGGTGGCGTTCACGCTGCGAGGGTTGCCAGACGGCGAGCTGGCCGAGCGTATGAGCCACCGGCGCCTGCTCAGCGCGGGCGGGGCGAACCCCAAGCCGATCTACCAGCCGAGAGTGGAAGGCGCCAGCGACGCGGCGCTGCCCGAGGGCGAGGCGCTGCTCGAACGCTTCTGGGAGAGCCCGGCCGACCTGGACGCGCTCGATCTGGCTTTAGAACCCCCGCCCGTGCCCACGCCCATGCTGCGGCGACTTGGCTCGAGCCCGTTCGAGGACGCCAAGTTCCCGCTGGTCGGGTTGCTCGCGACGTGTTACGAGGTCGCGCGCGAGCGGCTGCTCAAGGAAGAATCCGGCGAGGCGGACGAGCCGCGAGCGCCCGCCGAGGAAGAAACGCCCGCCGCCGAGGACAAGCCGGAACCCGTCAGCCGTCCCAAGACCGCCGAGGAACGCGCCGCGGCGATCCGGGCGAAGATGATGGGCAAGGCGAACCGACGCAAGTAACCGGGCTAAGCGCGGGAGGGGGTTCCAGATGCGTGACGCTCGCCCGATGTTGGCAGTGCTGCTTTGTGCGATGCTTGGCGGCTGCGCCGCTCCACCGTTCAAGTCTTGGCCGGCACCGGTGCGCACGTACGTGCTGCCGGTGGGCGTTGCCGACGGTGAGGATGCCGACTTTGCTGTCGCCCGTTCGCAGGCCATCGTCCGTGGCCGTCGAGCGATCACGGTGGCCCACGGATTCGACGGATCGTTCTGGGGGTTCCAGGCGCCGTACGCCGTCTTCCGCGACGGCTCGGTCCCCATCGCCGTCGCGGGCATGGGTTCGTTCTCGCCCCTGGCCGCCGACGAAACCGCTGACGCCATGACGCAGCGGGACCTGGACGAACACGGCCAGGACTGGTTGGCGTTCGAGGCCGAGGAGCCTCTCGATGGCGGGGCGCCGGTGGATTGGAAGGTGTCAACCGTCGAGCCCGCATGGGGCGAGCGCCTCTACGTCGTCTGCGAGACCCCGGCCGGGCGCTTCGAGCGTGTTCCCCTCCGTCGGGTCAAGGCCCGAGCCAGTACGTTGGAGTTCCCCGACAATGTCTACGTCACCATCCGGCGCGGCGGATTCGATATGGCCGGCTGGTCGGGTTCGTTCGTCGGGCGACGAGTCGCGGGCCGATGGGAACTGGTGGGCATGATCGTCGCGGTCTGGGACGGCGATGGCGATGCGAGCAACGGCCGAGAGGTTGCGTTCATCGTCCGCCCGCCCGAGGCCGCGCTGCGCTGGCTGATGGGCGAGGACGTGACGCTCCCCAACACGCCGCCGCCGCTGGATCCCTGAGCATCCGAGCGGACGCGATCCCTCTACGCCGCGCGCCCCGGCGCCAGTTCCACCACCCCCACTTGCGGCCCGCACCCGAACGTCGCCGCGACGGCCAGCGACCACTCGCTCACGCTCGCGGGTCCGAACGGCCCCTTTTGGCCAGGCCGCATCGCGCGCGCCCGGTAGCGCACTTCTAAGACGCCGCTGGGCGGGCACTGGTCGACCCAGCGCTTGCCCGCGCCGTTGGCCACGGTGGCCCACGGGCCCTCCCTCCTGTCCAGCCCGACCACCTGGCGCTGGATCTCGTACATCACGCCCTCGCCGGTGCCCTTGAACCGCACCTCGATGGGCCCGCCCTTGCGCAGGGCCAGCTCGGCGTGGCCCGGGGTGGTGGGCGCCGGCCGCGGGGCGGGCGCGGCGGGCGGCTTGAGGAAGGCCCGGCCGTACAGCTTCTGGTCGCCGGTGTACTTGGCGCGGGCGTCGATGGCCGTGACCAGGGATCCGAAGGTGGCGCGGGCCCGCTTCATGGCGGTGCGGCGGTCCTGGTTGGCCGCCAGGGCCGCGGCGTACAGCCGGCGGTACGCCTCGCTCGATTCGCCGGCCTGCTCGACCAGATCCTCCAGCGCGTCGACGTGGGCGGGATCGAGGCCCAGCGTCTCGGGCCCCTGCTCCTGCCACCGCTTGACGAGCAATCGGGCCTTGAGCAGGAACTGGGCGTCGGGCTTAGGGGCGCGTCGGGCCATGGTCGTGTCCTTTCTGAAACCCCGCGTCGCGGGTCGAGCGTTCCGCCCGGTGGCGGGCTGGGTCCTCCCGGTCATCGGGCCGTTGGCGGGCGGACTCCAGTCAGAATCGCACCGGGGATGAAGACGGCCGCCTCGGGCGCAGAAGCTGCGCTCCCAGGGGCGAAGCCGGGCGGATAGGGCCCGGGAACGGGCGTTCTCGGGGCAAAGGCCCGTGCCTTCACGGTGAAGGCACGGGCCTTTGGGGTGGAGGCGCGGGGTTCTGGGGTGGAGCCGGGCGGGTTTGGGGCGGGGGCGGGCGGCGTTGGAGCGGGTACGGCTCTGGGGGAGGGCCCGAAGTTGGCGGCCGGGCCATTTCGTCTTGCATCGCGGAGCCATTTCGGCGACAATGCCGAGGAGCGGTTCTTATGGAAGGTGGCGGGCATGCGAGCGAGCGTGTGGACATTGGCGATCGTGGCGGCGGGGCTGGGGCTCGCGGTCGCGCTGGCGGGGTGGATGGGGGGCGGTGGTCGCGCTGCGGCAGGCCAGCAGGCCGTGCCCAAGCCACCGGCGAAGCCTGACGCTGCGGAGGTGGCCACGCAGGTGGAGGTCGTGGTGCGTCGGGTTGTGCCCGAGTTGAGCTCGTATCAGTTTGGTAATCACATCGAACTCGTCTCGCGCGACGAGGCCGCCATGCTTAAGGAGCTCAAGGGGCTCGAGGCCGAAGGCTACGACCTGCTCCAGGAGGCCGACAGCCACGCCGTGTGGGTTACGCTGATCAACCACACCGACACCGGCTATCTCCTCTCCGAGGGTTCGATCTCGACGCTCGCGCGTCACGGCATCGGGTACTCAGACACCGATGGCCGCGCGTGGCGGACGCACGAAACCGTCCTGGGCAATCCCGATGGATACGTCGCGCCCTTCACCATCCCGCTGGCCCCCAACGGCCGACGCGAGATGGTGCTGCCCGCCGCCTTCATGCGTTTCGACCCGCCCGAGGATCCGCAGCGCCCGGGGCGCGACCTCGCGTTCCCGCCGACGCTGCGGTACCGCATCAAGCTGATGGAGGTGCGGGCACGGCCGATCGTGGACGGGCAGCTGGGTGCGCCGGTCGAGCTGACGCTCGATGGGAGCGGGACGTGCGAGGTGAGCTTCGACGGGCCGATGTAAGCACCCTGACTCCACCTCCTCCTCCCTCCGTGCCTCCGTGGTCATCTTCCCTCTTCCGCGGCCACCGGCGCCTCGACTCGCGCCTTCGACGGCGCCGCCATCAGCACGATGCCCACGGCGATGCAGGCGATGGCAATGAGCTTGCGTGTGGTCAGCGGCTCGCCAAGAAGCAGCGCGCCCAGGAAGACCGCCGTGACCGGCGCGACGGCGAAGGCGATGGGCTTGACCACCGAGACCTGGCCCAGGCTCAGGGCCGCATAAAAGAACACCAGCGCGAGGGCGGCAGCGAGCAGGCCCGAACCCAGCAGTAATCGCAGCCAGTTGGCCGTGGATAGGTTCACGCGCCAGCCGGGGATTTCGCTACTGAGCAGCCCCGAGTGCGCGGCGGCGAGGTAGGCCAGGGCGATCAGCGGCAGGGCGACGAGCGTGCGCACGAGCAGGGCGGCGAAGGGGCCGATCTCCTTGCTGTGCAGCACCTGGCGGGTGAAGACCTCGCCGATGCCCCAGCAGAGGCCCGCGGCGATGGCGAGGAGGATGGCGGCGGTGGCGGGCTTCATGGTGCAAGCGTATTGGCCCGCGCGTCGGGTAGCATTGGCCCCGTGTTTTTGGAGGCTCGCCGTGCCGTATCGCGTTGGTTCGTCGCAGACGACTCCAGTCAAGGCAGGGGTGGCGATGGCGGGCGGGGCCGGGCTGGCCGCCATCGCGGGCTACGTCGACGCGGTGCTCGTCGCGGTGGCCGGGCGCACGGTGACGCACGTGACGGGATCGGTGGCGGCGCTGGGGGCCGAGCTTTCATCGCAGGCCTGGCGGGCGGCGGGGGCGACGCTGGCGGTGGTGGCGGCCTTCGTCCTCGGGGCGTGTATCAGCGGCGTCGTGATCCACGGGCGGTCGCTCAGGCTCGGCCGGCGGTACGGGCTGGTGCTGCTGGTCGAGGGTTGCCTGCTGGCGGCCGCGGCGCTCATGGCGGGCGCCAGCCAGCTCGGCGCCGCCTCGCTGGCGGCGATGGCGGCGGGACTGCAGAACGCGATGGCCTCGACGTACATGGGCCTGATCGTGCGAACGACGCACATGACCGGCATCGCGACGGACCTGGGGTTCCTGCTCGGGGCGCGGCTGCGCGGGCGGCGGGTCCAGCCGTGGCGGTTCGGGTTATTGGTTCTGCTGCTCGCGGGGTTCCTGGCCGGCGTGATGCTCGGCGCGCCGATGGCCGTGCGCTTCGGCGCCGATGCGTTGTGGCCGGCGGCGGCGATGGTGGGCGCGGCGGGGGGCGGATATTACTTGTGGCGGTCGCGGTCGGCGAGGTGAACGAGCTCGCTGGCGGTGACGTGCTCGAGGGATGGCGCCCCGAGATGGACGCGTGGGTCGTGCCGCACCGGCCCCACCCCGACCACCGCCATGCCCGCGTTCAGCGCGGCCTGGACGCCGGCGGGGGCGTCCTCGACGACGACGCAGTGAGCGGGATCGACACCTAATTTCTGGGCTGCCAGCAGGAAGCACTGGGGGTCGGGCTTGGCGTTCGGGGCGTCGTGGCCATCGATGATCGCGTCCAGGTGGGTTGTAAGGTCGACGCGGTCGAGGACGGCCCTCGCGTTTCGGCTGGCGGAAGCGGCGGCGAGCCTGATGCCGGTTCTTCTTAGTTCTTCGAGCAACCCATGGACGCCGGGAAGGGTGTCGGCGGGGGTCATCGCGTGCACGGCTTCGAGGAACGCATCATTCTTATGGGCCATCATCGCCACGCGCTGGCCTTCGGTGTAGCGGCCGAAGGCGCCGCCCAAGACGAGTTGGAGCGAACGCTCGCGGCTGACGCCGCGGAGCTTGTCGGGCAGGTCTTCTGGGAATGGAAGCTGCTCGCGCTCGGCCAATGCACGCCACGACTTCTCATGGAGGGCGTCGGTGCGGACGAGGACGCCGTCGACGTCGAAGATGACGGCCCTCGTCGTCACTCCTTGTCGACCATGCCCCGCAGCTCGCGGAGCAGGTCGAAGGCCTGCATGGGCGTGATCGTCTCGAGCTTCACGTCGGCGAGGCGGTCGACGGCGGGGTGGGGCTCGGTCTTGGCGAACAGGGGCAGTTGTGGGGGCTGGGGTTCGTTCTTGCGTTTCGTTGGCGCGGGTGCGCCGTCCTCGCGGACCGAGAGCGACGCCAAGACCTCGGCGGCGCGTTTGACGACCTCGGGCGGGATGCCCGCGAGCCGCGCGACCTGCACGCCGTAGCTGCGATCGGCTCGGCCCGGTTCGACGTGGTGGAGGAAGACGACCTCGTCGCCGACTTCTCGCACGCGGACGGCGAGGTTGCGGACCCGGCCGGCGCGCTCTTCTTCTAAAGTTGTCAGCTCGTGGTAGTGCGTGGCGAAGAGCGTGCGCGGGCCGGGGTTCTTCGTGTCGCCCGCCAGCCGCTCGGCGATGGCGCGGGCGAGGCTCAAACCGTCCAGCGTGCTGGTGCCGCGGCCGATCTCGTCGAGGACGACCATCGACCGGTCGGTGGCGTTGTTCAGGATCGCGGCGGTCTCGGCCATCTCGACCATGAACGTCGACTGCCCGTCGTGCAGCGCGTCATCAGCGCCCACGCGCGTGAAGACGCGGTCGGCCAGGCCGATGCGGGCGCTTTCAGCGGGTACGAACGATCCCGCGTGCGCGAGCACCACGAGCAGCGCGGCGGTGCGGATGTACGTGCTCTTGCCGGCCATGTTCGGACCGGTGATGATGGCCAAGCGGGCGTACTCGTTGAGGGCGACATCGTTGGGGACCAATCGATCCGTGAGCGTGCGCTCGAGCACGGGGTGGCGGGCGGCGTCGAGCTCGAGGTTGGCCTCCTCGACCATCTCGGGGCGGACCCAGCGCCGCTTGCGCGCGAGGGCGGCGAAGCAGGAGAGGGCGTCGAGAGCGCCGATGGCCTCGGCCGCCTTGGCGATGGGGTCGAGCTGGTCGCGGGCCTTCAGGCACAACTGGTCGAAGATGATCTTCTCGCGCTCGAGGGCCCGAGCCTCGGCGGTCTGCACGCGGTGCTCGAAGTGGCGCAGCTCGTCGTTGACGTAGCGTTCGGCGTTCTTCAGCGTCTGCTTGCGGCTGAGGCCGGCACTGACGAGCGTGTCGCCGTGCTCCTTGGCCTGGACGGCGGTCAGCTCGATGTAGTAGCCGAAAACCTTGTTGAAGCCCACGCGGATGGCGGGGATATCCAATTCGCTGGCGAGCC
Source organism: Phycisphaerae bacterium (assembly GCA_030426395.1). GTDB lineage: Bacteria > Planctomycetota > Phycisphaerae > Phycisphaerales > UBA1924 > JAHCJI01. Next base: position 24,350 of record JAUHYE010000016.1, on the reverse strand, counting down.
GCTGCTGGAAGTCGGCCAGCCATTGCCCGGCATCGTGCTGGAGGCTCCGGGCCTCGTCGAGTTCGGGGTCGATGCCGTCGTTGATCAGGCCGCCGTCGGTGAGGCGTACGGGCGGGCGTTCGCAACACGTCGAGGTGATGTCGTCGGCGAGGGGCGAGAGGTCGTCGAGCAGCTCGTGCAACGCGCCGGCGCGGTCGGCCAGCGCGGGCGTGTTACGGCAGGCCTCGGCGAGCGCGGGGATGGCGGCGAGGGACTGGCCCAGGCCGACGAGGTCGCGCGGGGCGGCTCTACCCAAAGCCAGCCTCGCCGCGATTCGCGCGATGTCCTGGATGGGCTCGAGGGCTCTGCACAACTCACCGGCCTGCTTCGAATCTTCGACGAGCGCGGCGACGGCGGCGTGCCTCGCGTTGATCTCCTCGAGCCTAGCCGCGGGCTCGCGCAGCCATTGGGCGACCTGCCGGCGGCCGAGCGCCGTCATGCACTGGCCGCCATTGAGGACCTCGCCCACGAGCGAGCCATCGATGCCGCCGCGGCGGATGGTGCGTTCGATCTCCAGCGCGCGCAGGCTGGTCGCGTCGAGGACCAGCCGATCGCCCGGCGCGGCGCGCTTGGGCGGGCGGATGTACGAGAGCGAGGGCGCGAGGCCGTTCTTGTCGGGCAGCCCCGAGGGCGTCTGCGTCTCGCCGGCGTATCGCAACACCGCGCCTGCGGCGATGAGGGCGGGATCGTTGTTGTTGAGCCCAAAGCCCTCGACGCTGTTGACGGCGAAGTGCTCGAGCACGGCCTCCATTGCCTCGCTCTTGCGGAAGTGCCACGCGGCGCGGTCGGTGAGGGCGCACCCAGCGCGGCCGGCGTCGATCTCGATGCGGCTGCGCAGGCCGGCGGGACAGTCGTCGGCCAGCAGCAATTCGGCGACGGCGAAACGTGAGAGGCAATCCAGCAGGTTGCCCAACGGGGCCGAATCGAGCGTGAACGCGCCGGTGGAAACGTCGAGCGCCGCGATCGACACGCCGTCGCCGTCGAGGTAGGCCGCCGCGAGCGTGCCGCCCCCAACCCGACCACCAGCCCCGCTTTCGAGCAGATCGTCATCGACCAGCGTCCCGGGCGTGAGCACGCGCGTCACGGCGCGCTCGACGACGCCCTTGGCCTCCTTGGGGTCCTGCACCTGGTCGGCGATGGCGACGCGGAAGCCCTTGTCGATGAGCTTGCGCAGGTAGTTGTCCAGTTGGTGGTGCGGCACGCCGGCCATGGGCTGGCCCGGGCTGCGCTCGGTGAGGGTCAGGCCGATGGCCTTGGAGACCTCGACGGCGTCCTCGTAGAACAGCTCGTAGAAGTCGCCCATGCGGAAGAGCAGGACGCAGCCGGGGAAGCGGTTCTTGAACTCGTGGAACTGGCGCATCGCGGGCGTCAGCTTGCGAGTCTCGGGCACCGCGTTGGCGATCTTCAGGTCCGGCATCCGCCAGAGCGTAGAGGGTTTATCGCTCGGAGGCGGCGGATTTGGGCTTGCCAAGCAGCATCCGCTTGATGGCGTCGCTGACGTGCTTGCCCTGCGCGTCCATTCCGTGGCCCTCGACGCCCCAGGCGCTCAGCACGCCGAAACCCAGGCCCACGTCGATCAGCAGCCAGGCGATCAGTTCGGGGCTGTAGCGGGCGTTGACCTTGTGGGCGGCCTGGCCGCTCTCGATCTCCTTGGCCAGGAAGGCGTGGACCGTGTCCATGTGCTCGCGCAGGGCATCGGCAATCCCAGAGTCCCCCACCTCGGTGATGGCCTGGAGGATCACGCGGTAGGCGCTCTGGAACCTGGGGTGCACCATCGGGTTGCCGTCGACGAGGGTCGAGAGCCGCTCGGCGGGGGTCTGGGCGGCGTCGAGCTGCTCTTCCCAGAACGAAATCGTCTCCTCGCTGGTCTGCTTCACCAGGGCGATGAAGAGGTCGCGCTTGGAGCCGAAGTGGCGATAGATGATCGGCTCGGTCACGCCCGCGGCCTTGGCGAGCTGGCTCGTGGTCGCACGCGCGTACCCGTGCTCGGCGAAGAGCTCGGCGGCGGTCTCGAGGAGTTGGGCGCGACGGGCCGCCGCTGGCAACCTGGGCAAACTCGGCCTCCAATGGATGGCGCTGCCGGCGGGGCAGATCCGGCTGTGTCTATGTTAGCCCTGACTAGAACCGCCCGCCCACCCCGTGGGGGCTCGGTGGAGGGCTCTCCGTGGGTGGCTCGGTCACAACCCGCCTCAGTGCTCGGCATCGTGTCGCGGAGCCGGCGGCACCGGGTCGTACCCGCCCTTGCCGAACGGCTGGCATCGCAGCAGCCGCCAGATCGTTAACCGCGTGCCCTTGATCGGCCCGTGCGTGTGGTAGGCGTCCAGCGCGTAGCAGCTGCACGTGGGCTCGAAGCGGCACTGGCCGCCCAGGAAGGGGCTGAGCGTGAGGCGGTAGGCCCGGATCGGCAGCGTGAACGGGGCGATGGCGAGCCGGCGGAGGGGGGTCGAAAGCCAGGGACGGGGGCCGTCATGATCGGGCACATGCTTCATGGTGATGGCTCGGGCCATCCTTGCGGCCGCTCGCCCCTGGCGAGCCGCTTTGCCCACACCTCGTGGCAGGCGCTGGCCAGCTCGAGCAAGAGTCGCTGGTACTCGGCGGCGGGCAGGGGCTCGTGGGGCCGCACCTGCACGATCAGGTCGTAGCGGCCGGTTTGTCTTGCCTCGGCATCCCCCGCTTCCCACGCCGGCAACTCGTGCTGCACGTGGCGGAAGGCCTCCCTGACCGCGCGCTTGGCCGCCACGCGGACGTGGGCCTTGCCGACCTTCCGACCGACCGACAGGCCCAGCCGCGGCTCGGGCAGAAGGGAAGGCATGGCGAACACCGTCAGCGGCCCCGCGCTCTTTCGGCAGCGGGCGGCGTAGACCGCCTGGAACTCGCGCGCGTGGGTGAGGCGGTGTCGTGGACGGAAGGTGAGGGGTTTGCTGGGCACGAGTATCCGCTCATCGTAGAGGCGCTCGCCACCCTCGACATTCCACATCGACGCCCCACCCCAAGCGACCGATGGCGAAACCAGCCCGTGCTCCCGGTCGTAAAGTCCATCAGAAACGCCCAAGGTCTCACGAACCCGGGGGGTGCCGTGCGAACTCGCCAATTCCGGATCGCCGCTGTTGGTTTCTGCGCGTTCCTATGGGCGCATCCGTGCGTCGTGGCCCAGGAGGCCTTGCCTAAGCCTGAGTCAGAGCCAGAGCGATTAGAAACAACAGCCTGGCTCGACGAGCACGCGGTCCGATTCGATCGCGCAACCGTCAAGGACGGCGACACGTTCGAGGACCTCGAGCCGCTCGTCGGGATCATCGGCGATGCGCGTGTGGTCTTCCTCGGCGAGCAATCCCACGGGGACGGCGCGGCGTTCGAGGCAAAGACCCGCATGATCGCCTTCCTGCACGAACGCATGGGCTTCGACGTGCTGTGCTTCGAGAGCGGGATGCTCGAGTGCGAATCGGCATGGGAACAGATCCAGGCCGGCGGCGACGTGCGCGAGGCCATCGCGTCGGCGGTCTTCCCCATCTGGACCGACAGCCAGCAGTTCGACCCGCTCGTCCAGTACATCGAGAAGCGAACCAAGACCGATCTGCCCCTCGAGGTCGCCGGCTATGACTGCCAGCTCACCGGCTCAGCGTCCGAGGCATGGCGCGAAGAGATCGGTACGATCCTCACATGGTTCCCCGAAGACACACGGCCCGTCGGGATCAATGAGCTGATGGACAGAGTCGTTGCTCGCGAGGTCGTCGATCACGACCAAGATGCCTCGGCCCTGATCGAACTCGCCGAACAACTCGACGACACGGATCGAGGCGTTCCTCCCTTCGAGGTCGCTCGCGCCTCGCGGCTGCTGCGGAGCCTTGCGGGCGCGATCCTGGCCCGCAAAACCCCCGGCGACGGCAACTGGATCGAGCCCTTCAACGCGCGCGACGAGGCCGGGGCCGGCAACATGCACTGGCTCGCGACGGAGCGATACACCGGGCGCCGCATCGTCGTGTGGCTCGCCTCGATGCACACCGCCCGCGACCACTCGGCCATCGACACCCAGTCGCCCCAGCTCAGCTACGCGGGGCTGCGATCGATGGGCGACCGGCTGTCGGACCGCATGGACCCCGATGACCTGTTCCTGATCGCCTTCACCGCCTACGAGGGCGAGCTCGGCCTGCCGTGGATGGAGCCCTGGCCGCTGCACCCGGCCCCGGGGGGCTCGTTCGAGTCGCTGTGCGTCGAGGCGGGACTCGAGACGGCGTTGGTGTCGTTGCAGGGCGATTCGTTCCCGCTCGAAGACCCATTCATCGCGCGTCCGCTCGGCAACGTGCCGATGCGGGCCCAGTGGCCGCGGCACTTCGACGCCTTCGTGTTCCAGCGGACCATGACGCCCAGCACGCCCTATCGCACGCCCGAAGAGCTCGCGGGCGATCGCGACCTCATGGGCACGCTCGCCACGCAAGCGGAGCAGTACCGCCAGCGCCTGGCCGGCGGCAGCTCGATGGCCGACAAGGGCGACTTCACCCTCGCCTTCGACCGCTGGCGCCGGGCCACGCAACCAAGCGTGGACGAGTATGCCGAGATGCAACAAGCCATCAGCGCCTGGGGCGAGGCACACCTGGACGATCCCGCCATCGGCTGGCGCGTGCGCGTGTTGCGGGCCCACGCCGCCGAGGTCGCCGGCGACCTGGAGACGGCCCAGAGCGAGCTCGACGCCGCCCTCGCCGCCTACGGCGTGCGCGAGCACAAGGACCCCATGCGGCAGAGCGCCACCCAGCACATCGTGAACGAGCGGGCGATGGTCGAGATGCAACGGCGGGGCGTGGACGCCGCGATCGAGTGGCTCGGGGGCGCCATCGACACGACGCCGGGCCTGATGTACTTCCACCCCTTCCCGTGGGTCGACATCCTGGAGACCGAGCCGCTCACCGACCTCGCCGCCGCCGTCGACGCCGCCTACGAGCGCCGCATCGCCCGGACGCCCGAGCGGGCCGAGGAGCTCTCACGATACCGCACGATCATCGCGCGGGTGTTCGAGCGGAAGATTCGTGAGGGGCCGTGAGGGGGGCGGGCCGACTGGAACTCGCGCGTAGGTGAGGCGGTGTCGGGGGCGCAAGATGGGGCTACGTTCTCGTGCGAGCACGCGTGATCCTATGGACGCCCTCTCGCGGCCGAACCCGTGAAGCGGAGCCGCCATGCCCGAGCCGACGACGCAGCAACTGGCCGACGCCCGCGCCCTGAAGACGCTCATGAGCAGCTATTGGAGTTCCGCGGGCTGGCGCGAGGGAAAGAACCCGAACCCACGCGAATCGATCGAGCACGCGAAGGCTGCCGGGCTCATGTTCGACACGTTGGACGTGCGCCACGACGAACTCGTGGCCAGCGCACGGCAACTCGCGCGAGCGATCACGAGAGAACACGTTGCCAACGCCTTTGTCGCGAGCCTGGAAACACGAGACCTGCCGCGCCGGTCCGCCCTTGGCAGCTACGCGCTCACGCATCATCTTCCCAAGCACACGCACGACGAGCCACGCACGCAGTGCCCGGTCTGCGGGATGTACGGCGGGCCGTCCAAGATCGACCGAAGCGTCCTGAACTTCGAACGCTTCAAGTGGGCCGGCGTGCGTCACGAGCAGATCGGGTACGCGACCTTTGATCTCGAGCAATTCCGATCGCTGCCGCCCGTGACACCAACGCCCGCGGCGCGAGGGCTCTTGGAATCACTGCTCGAGGCGATCGACGCCGCGCCACAGAGCACGACCGCCGCCTCGCTGCACAAGGTCCTGCCCGCGTCGATCAAGGCGAACAAGGCCGAACGCGACATCCTCGTGGGCATCCTGGGCCTGGCCGGCGTGCTGCGGACGGCAGAGCACCCCGGCTACCACGAGGGCTTTGTCGGCTACCGCGAACGAACCCCGCCCGCGCGGCGGTTCGTCGACATGCACTATCCCGCGTGCTGGTGGCGTCGCGAGGACGGGACCAACCACGCCGCCGTCGAGTACTGGTTTGGCCACTTCCTTTGAGCAAGTCCGGCCCGACCGTTTCCCCGGCGGCAAGACCCCACCAGCACCATCGATGTCCCGCTCCCGCTCGGCCGCGCGACGGCTGGTCTCTGCGGCCGATCCCCACGGCCGCGTCCGGAGCCCCAAAGCCGGGCCGTTGGAACCCGGATCGGCCGGGACGGATCCTGGATCGGCCAGAATCGATCCGCGATAACTGGGGACCGATCCCCGATCGCTCATGACGGATCTCGGATCACTCAGGACCAATCCCCGATCGCACGGGTGTGATCCGCAATCACACAGGACAAATCCGCGATCGCACAGGTGTGATCCGCAATCGCACAGGACAAATCCGCGATCGCACAGGTGTGATCCGGAATCACACAGGACAAATCCGCGATCGCACAGGTGTGATCCGGAATCACACAGGACAAATCCGCGATCGCACAGGTGTGATTTGGAATCGCACAGGACAAATCCGGCTTCGCACCGGGCAAAACCGGCCCTGGGGGGCTCCCAGTGGGGTTGGGGGGGTTGGGGGTGGCGCCGGCAGGGATTATCGGGCTGGAGCGGCAGTTCTTGCGCGTCGGGGGCCTTTTTGGTTTTTGAAGGTTTTTCGCTGGAGCCGGGCACGGGTCGCTCGATAACCCACACCATGCGGCGGCCATGGTGGCCGGCCGCGAGCGGGCCACGGGCTCGTGGGAGTTGTCCGGTGGATAACGTGATTCTTATGTCGGGCGGCGCCCAGTGCCGCATCACCCGTTCGCATTGTTATATTGGAGATTTGTCATGAGTACCGTTGTACCCGTGAAGCTGGCCGAAGCTATTGATTGGGTCGGTGTGCGCGTCCCGGTGTGGACGGCCGCCGGCACGGCCATTGGCGTCGAGGCGACCCAGATGGCCAACCTCAGCGCCCTGCACACCTCGGCGCAAACACTCAAGGCCGAGTACGACGCGCTCAAGGCCCAGTACGAGGCCAAGGGCGAGGAGTACCGCCAGGCCGCCACGCAGATGCGCTCGACCGCGTCGGCCCTGGTCGTGCAGATCCGCGGCTTCGCCGGCACCACCGCCAACCCGGCGGCGGTGTTCACCGAGGCCCAGCTGCCCCAGCCGGCCGACCGCACCCCCGCGCCGCCCCCGGGCACGCCCGAGGGCTTCAAGGTGCAGTTGCTCCAGAGCGGGGACCTGCGCTTCACCTTCGACTGCGACCACCCCGCGGGCGTCAGCGCCGTGACGTACAAGGTGATGCGTCAGGACGCGCCGCAGACGCCGTATACCTTCCTCCTGAACGCCAAGAAGCGGACCTTCGACGACGACACGCTGACGGGCGACAGCACGGTCGTCACGTACCTTGTGACCGCCCAGACCAGCACCAAGGACGGCGACCCGGCGTACTTCACCGTTCGCTTCGGCTCGGGCAACCAGGCCCAGATCGTCGCCCAGGGGCCGGTGGGCCAGAGTGAGGCGGGGTAAGAGGTTCTCGTTGCTCTGTTTGATTCTAAGGTTTGAAGAAGTTTCTCGAGGGGGTTCGGCGATGGCCGGGCCTTCTTCTTTTCCGGCTACCGCCGGGCCTTCTTTATTTCCGGCTACCGCCGGGCCTGGGGCAGCACCCCCACCAGCACCAGGAGGGCCCCCAGCCCCAGCAGCCACGGCCGGAGCCGGTCGCTGCGGCTCAGGCGGGCCAGCACGCTGTCGGCCGGGCGGACGGCCTGGATCGTCACCGGGGCGGGCTCGAGGGGCTCGAAGATGTCGATGGGCCCCGGGGGCGGGGGCTCGAGCACGGCGGTGCGGCCGGCGGGGACGAGTCTCATCTGGTCGAGGGCCAGCGAGCGGACCAGGGCCTCGTCGCCGCGCTCCAGGGCGGCCAGGTAGCGGGCCTGCCTCCTGATGCGCTCGCGGCCCTGGGCGTCCATGGCCAGCAGCTTGTCGCGCTCGAAGCGGGTCTGCTCGAGCTGCTCCCAGGCGGGGATGAGCACGAGGCAGGCCACCAGGGCCAGGCCGGCCAGCACGAGGGGCCAGCCGGTGTCGAATCTCGAGATTGGGGAGCGAGATGTGGGGGTGGGCGTCACGGGAGACCGTATCGGCAGGGTGGGGCTTGCGCGCTGATAGGCGGGCTTGGGAGCCTTGGCGCTCGGCAATCGGTCGGTGACACCAATACACTGGGCCCATGGCCCCCACCCCCCACACAACCCCGATCGCCATCACGGGTCTCGGCGTTGTCAGCCCATTCGGGTTGGGCGTTGAGGCGTTCTGGGATGGCATCCGTGCGGGTCGGTGCGCTATCGGCAGGCCGGAATCCCTCGACGCCAGCGGTTTCTCCTGCCAGTTCGCGGCCGAGGCACCCCCGCTGGCCATGAAGGACCACCTGCCCAAGAGCTACCGCAAGTTCGCCCGGGTGATGGCGCGGGACATCGAGCTGGCGGTGGTGGCGGCGAACGAGGCGGCGGGTCTTGGCGAGTATGGGGCCAAGCTGGGATCGGAAGAAGGTGGTGAGCGTGCCTATCCGGCAGCCCGGCTGGGCACGCACGTCGGGGCGGCGTTGATCGCCCCGGAGATCCCCGAGCTCGCCCGGGCCATGAGCGCGGCGGCCGACGAGGACGGCGAGTGGGACATGCGCAAGTGGGGCGAGGTCGGCATGGGCCAGCTCACGCCGCTCTGGATGCTCAAGTACCTGCCCAACATGCTGGCGTGCCACGTGAGCATCCTGCACCAGGCCAAGGGCCCAAGCAACACGATCACGGCGGGCGAGGCGAGCGGCGTGCTGAGCATCGGCGAGGCGATGCGCGTGATCGAGCGTGGCGACGCCGACGCGAGCATCGCGGGCAGCGGCGACAGCCGGGTGAACCACCTGGCGATCGAGCGGCTGCGGCTGGCGGGGCGGTTGGCCGAGACCAATGTGGGGGGGGCGGGGATCGATGACCCTGGGAACATTGTCCGGCCCTTTGATGCCAGCGCGATCGGGAGCGTGCCTGGGGAGGGGGCGGCGATCTGCTTCCTGGAGACGCCCGAGGCGGCGAAGGCTCGGGGAGTGAAGGCGATCGCGACGCTGCTCGGCTTCGGCGCGGCACAGGCGGTGCCGACGGCGTGGAAGGACGGCGGGCCGGTGATGGCGGGGCTCGGCGCCAAGGCCGGCGGCTCGGCGGGTGGGCTCGATGGGGCGCTCGCGGATGCGATCGGGCGGGCGCTCGGGGACGCTGGCGTCAAGCCGGACGAGATTGATGCGGTGTTCTGTCATGGCGCGGGCGAAGTCGCGCTCGACGAGGCCGAGGCGCGGGGGCTGCACGCGGCGCTCGGGGATCACGCGCGCAAGGCGGAACTCTTCTGGCTCCCGCCGATGATCGGCGAGACGATGGCGGCGGGCGGATCGCTGCTTATCGCGGCCGCGGCGATGGCGCTGGAGCGTCAGCAACTGCCGGCGCGGGTGCAGCCGGGATCGGGCCGGGAAGGCCTGAACGCGAGCGCTGCGCCGTCGCGCGAGGCCGAGCTGCGGCGCGTGCTGGTGTGCACGCACGCGTTGGGCGGGCAATGCGCGGCGGTGGTGCTTGGGGCTGGTGGGTCCGCCTAAGACCGAGGAAACGCCGATCCGCACTCGGGGCACACGTTGGTCATCAGTCCCTCACGCGGATAACCGCAGGCGATGCAGTGTTTCACGGGCCCGGGGACGATGCGCCAGGTGCGTTCGATGACGGCGGCGCAGAGCGTCCACGCGAGGCCGAGGTGCAGGATCGCCACGGCGACTCCATGCGCGGTCACGCCCAGGAATTCGCGCGGCCCCAATGCGGCCAGCCACGACGCGAGGGCCGTTGCCAGCAGCGTCGCGACCGCGCCCCACCACCGACGCGTGGCCCACCACGCCGGCAGGATGAACACGACTCCCGTGAGCGCGAACGGCAGGCATTCGGCCATCGCGTCGGGCAGCCTGGTCGAGTCGAGCAGCATGAGGAGCCCGAAGAACCACGCGGGATGCGTCGCGCCGAGCACGACGAGCAGCCCGCCCGGCTTCCAGCCTCGCCGTGGATCGATGCACATGGCCAGCACGAACCCATAGATCGCAACGGCCGGACCCTGCAGGAGAGGCAGGACGACGGCCCCGCGGGCCAGAAAGCCGAAGAACGGCGCCTGCACGAGCACCGCGGCGGTCACGAGCGCGGTCGCGATGATCCCCACGACCAAACGCTCGTCGCGGAGGTCGTCGATGATGGAGCGGCCGTGGCCTGGCAGGCGATGGGGCATCGACGATTGTTGGCCCGAAACGTTTGTGTCGAAACGAACACCGGCCCCGCGTCGCCGCGAGGCCGGTGGAAGAGCTGCTTGTTCGCGGACCGCTCAGCAGCCGGCGTCGAACTCGTTCTGGAAAGCCAGGAAGTCGAACAACGTCAGCGCGCCATCGCCGTCGAAGTCGGCGGCCAGGTCGCCGGCGTCGAAGAGGTTCTGGAACTGGAGGAAGTCGAACAGCGTGAGCACGCCGTCGCCGTCGAGGTCGGCGCGGCAGCCGCCGGTGCCGGCGTCTGCGGTGATGTAGAAGTTGTCGGTGCGGATGTTGCCGCTGGTGCTGGTCGCGCCGTCGAGGGTGAAGACGATGCGGGCGTCCGTCACGCCGGTCAGGTCGCTGATGTCGTACGAGAAGCTCGCGAACGTGGTGCTCAGGATCAGGCTCGACTCGACCGTCGACACGAACGAACCGCCGTTATACAGGTCGATGGTGACGTCCTGGAAGCCGGTGCTGGTGTTGCGGGCGTCGAACTGGAACATCAGGTTCTCGAGGTCGGCCGCATTGAAGTTGAGGACGATCTGCGAGCCGTTGTTGAGCGTGTCGGTGCCGCCCTGGATAGCCAGCGAGCCGCCGCTGGGCTCGCCGAACTGGGCGCCCAGGTCGGTGCCACTGAAGGACTGGACCCAGCGGAGCACCTCGTCGCCGCCGCCGGTCACGTCGAGCTCGTCGAGGATGCCGCCGACCAACTCGATGGTGGCCTCACCCATCTGGTCGCCGAACTCGGCGGCGAAGGGGAACTCGTCGGCGAAGAAGCCGAAGCCGCCGCCGGGCAGGGCCTGGTTGCTGAAGGACCAGTAGGCGACGTCGCTCTGGGCGGACACGGTGGTGGCGGCGGCGGCCAGGGCCACGAGGGCGAAGGCGGTCTTCATGATCGTCTCTCTCCGTTTAGGAAAAGGGCAGGTTCGGATCGCCGTGGAGCCACACCGCCCCACGCGCAAACTTTGCGCAATCATAGAAGTTCGCGGCGGAGAATCCGCGTGGGGCGGGGGAGTCCGCACGGCTTCATGGAATCTTGACGGTAGGTGTCGGTTGTGTTTGGAAATGGTTGGTTTTACCAACGTTATATGGGCTCAACCGAGCCAACTCACTCCACCACCCGCCAATCCTTCCCCTCCCGCTCCACCCGCCGGTACAGCGTGTCGCGCTCGACGGGCGTGAAGCCGGCCTCGCGAATGGACCGTTGCAGGTCTAGGACGGTCGTCTCCTGGTGCGTCGTCGAGCCGCCGACCTTGGTGATGTCGTACCACACCACCGTGCCGTCGATGTCGTCGGCCCCGGCCTCGAGCATGAGCTGGGCCATGCTCAGGGTCTGCATGATCCAGAACGCCTTGACGTGCGGGAAGTTGTCGAGCATCAGGCGGGCGATGGCGATGGTCCGCAGGTTCTCCAGGCCGGTCGGGCCATAGAGGTGCTCCATCTCGCTGCCGTCGGGGAAGAAGGGCAGGGGCGTGATGGTCTGGAAGTAGCCGGCCTTGCCTTCGGCCATGGCGGGTGTCGGTTTTGGCGTGCCCTCGCGCGAGAGCGTGATGACCGGCGCGGTGACGTTGGCGGTCGCGGGCAGGCCGGGCTCGATGAATCCGTTCTCGCCCGAGTAGCCGAGACGCTCGAGCGCCTGGTCCTGCGCGCGGCGGAGGATTTCCATGTGCACGAGCCGCTCGCGGCGCTGGTCGATGTGGCCGTACAGGATCGTGGCGTTGGTGTTCAGGCCGAGTTCGTGGGCGACCAGGTGCACGTCGAGCCACTCATCGCTTCGGATCTTGCCCTTGTACGCCTCGTCGTGCACGCGGTCGTCGAAGACCTCGGCACCGCCGCCAGGAAGGGAATCCAGGCCGGCGGCCTTGAGCTCGCTCAGCACCCAACGGATGCCCGCCTGCCGATCGTCGCGCTTGTACTTCTTGGCGATCTTCGCGAGGTGCACGATCTCGACAGCGGTGAGCGCCTTGATGTGCAGGTTCGGCGCGGCCTGCTTAATGGTCCGCATCATCTCGGGGTAGTAATCCCACGGCAGGTACGGGTGCAGACCGCCGACGATGTGCATCTCGGTCGCGCCGCTCTGGATCGCACCGCGGGCCTGGTCGGCGATGTAGTCCATGTCGCGCGTGTAGGCGCCCGGCTGGTCCTTCTTGCGATAGAACTCGCAGAACTTGCAGCTCAGCGCGCACACGTTCGAGTAGTTCATGTGGCGATTGATGTTGTAGTAGGCCGCGTCGCCGTGGATACGGCAGCGAACGAAGTCGGCCATGGCGATCACGCCCCACACGTCATTGGTCTCGTAGAGCACCAGCCCGTCGTCGAGCGAGAGCCGCTGGCCGGCCTGGACCTTGACGCGGATGGCGTCGAGCCGGGCGTCGGAGCCGGTCATGCTGGAAGGCGCCTGGAGGGTGGTGGTCATGCCAAGAGGATAGTGCAGGGGCGGTGTATTTTCAAAGATTCCTGAAATCTCCGTCGGCTTGGCGTTGCCGATCATCGCTGCCGTTCACAGCATGTGCAACGCGGGGCGGGTGTTTCCGAGTATGCTGGTGCGATGCCGCTCTGGGCCTGGATCATCCTGGCGTTCGTGGCGGGCCTGGCCGTGGCCGGGCTGGCGTGGCCGCGCGTGCGGGCGTTGCTCGATACCACGCCTCCGCCCGACCTGCCCGAAGAGCTGGCCCCGGGCTGGTACGCCTGCTGCTCCAGGTGCGGCCGGACGCGGACACTCGCGAGCGTCGGGGGCGTCCGCCTCGGTGCGAACCGCTCGGCCGCCAAGGCGACGCTGGGCTGGTGCCGGGGGTGCAGGGGGCTGCGGTTCATCCGCATCGTGCACCAAGACCGGCTGGCGGTGCGGGGCAAGGCCGCCGCGGGCCGGTGAGTGCTGGTATCCTCTATTCCCGCGCTCGCCCGGGCGGCCCGGGGGGAGTCTCCGCCATGGACCAGCATCCGCACGAATCGCCCAGCACTCCCCCGGTGCGCCCGACAGGCCAGATCGATGCCACGCGCTCGAACTGGCCGACGTGGCTGGGCGTGCTCCTGTGCGTCTTCGGGGGCATCGGGCTGCTGCAACGCTTCTTCGGCGTGGTGTTCGTGGCCGTCATGCCCCTGATACCACCCAACGTGCTGCCGCCCGAGATGACCGTGACCGGCACGCTGTGGGGCTATGGCCTGGTCCTGTCCATCGTGTCCCTGCCGCTGTCGGCGGTGCACCTGACGGCGGGCATCCAGACCCTCCGCCGGCGTCCAACGGCCCGCTTCTGGGTGGTGGCGTTCGTCATCTACGCCGTGGTGATCCTCCCCCCTGGGGCGATCTACCAGTACATCGCGATGCAGCACCAGATGCAGCAGGCCGCCCAGCAGGGCAACTCGCCGCAGGGCATGGCGGCGCTGGGCGCCGGCTTCGGGCTGGTCGTCGGGGTGCTGGGCGCCATGGTCGCGCTGGCCTGGCCGGCGTTCCTCTTGATCTGGTATTCCAGGGCGTCCATCCGCGAAGAAATCCGGTCCTGGAAGTACGCCTGACCCATGAAGTGCCCCGGCTGCGAGTACGAACTGTGGAACCTCAGGGCCGGCCCGTGCCCCGAGTGCGGCCGGCCGTTCAAGCCCAGCGAGTTCGACTTCCTGGCCAACGCGGTGAAGTTCTGCTGCCCGGCGTGCCAGCAGGCGTATTACGGAACCGGTGAGCACGGCGAGCTGGTGCCCGGCGAGTTCGACTGCGTGTCGTGCGGCAGACACCTCACGACCGACGAGATGCTGCTGCTGCCCGCCGACGAGCTCGGCAAGCGGGAGGCCACGCGCTTCCCCAACCCCTGGCTGGACCCCCACAAGGGGACGATCTCGAAGTGGTTCTCGACCGTCGGCGCCAGCATCGGCCAGCCGGGCAAGCTCCTGGAGGCCACGCCGGCCATCGGCAGCACGAGCACATCGCTGGGCTTCGCGATGCTGAACGTCGTGGTTTCCGGCCTGTCCGGGCTCGTGTGCGCGGGGCTCTCGCTGATGGGCTCGGGCGGCGGCGTCACGGCCTTCTGGATGGTCGCCATTCTGGTCGCGCCGATGGCCTACCTGTTCCTGTGGGCGGCGACCACCCACGGGCTGCTCAAGCTCTTCAAGGCCGACACGCCCGATGGCCTGGCCCGCACGGTGCAGGCCATCGCCTTCGGCAGCGGCGGCTGGGTCATGGCGATCGTGCCGTGCATGGGCGTGCTGGCGGGCTTCCCGGCCTGGTGCGCCAGCGCCACCATCGCGGTCAGGGCGGCCCACGGCATTCCGGGCTGGAAGGCCTCGCTGGCGACGCTGGCCCTGCCGATGCTCACGGTCCTCGCCCTGATCGGGCTGTGGATCGGCGTGACGCTCACCTCCATCGGCATGGCCCAGTCGGCCGCCAGCCAGTACGCCCAGCACTCGTGGGCGGCCCCGACCCAGCTCGAATGGGAGACCATCGACCTGGCCAACGAGTTGCGGGTCGACGTTCGGTCCGGCACCCCGCCCATGCACGGGGCCAGCCTGCTCGGCCCCGCTTCGCCGGTCATGTTCACCGCCTTCAGCGACCAGCAGGCCTACGACGCCCCCATCGGCCCGTACACGGCGATGGCCCTGGACGGCATGGCCGACGCCCGCCGGGCCAGCGCGCTCGCCGCCGTCACCGCCACCTGGCCGGCCGACGTCACCGCCCACCGCATCGGCAACATCGTCTTCACCCATTACGGCGTGAAGCCCACCGACGACCCGCAGCTCTGGCTGCTGATCGAGCTGCCCGATGGGCCGATGAACGCCATCGCCGACGCCGTCCACCTGAGCGGGGCCTCGCAGTTCAACACCCGCACAGGCGCCCAGCAGGCCCTGGATCACCAGAACCGCCGCCGCATCGCCGCCGGCCTGCCACCACTGCCCGAGTACCAGACCCTGACCACAAGCGACGGCCCCTGGACGGCCGCCGATGGGGTTTCCCCGCCGCCCCCTTGAGCCCGCGGGCCCCGGGATGGCCCCGGCCGGGGCCATGTTCGGATTTTGATTGTGAAATCGGCCCCTGGAGCCCGTGAGCGGGGGTCGGACGTGAGTTCCGTGCCATCGGATGTCACATCCGATGGCACGGAACTCACGTCCGAGGGCACGAAGCTCGCATCCGAGGGCACGGATGTCACCTCCGATGGCACGGAGCTCGCATCCGATGGCGCAGATGCCACCTCCGATGGCGCGGAACTCGCGTCAGAGGGCACGAAGTTGGCACCCGAAGGCACGGAACTCGGGCCCGTGGGCACGGCGTTGGCACCCGAGGGCACGGTTCCCATCCCCTCCCCCGCTCCCAGCGGGCCCGCATGGCGGGTTTCCTTTCCCTCCCCCGCCCCCGGCGGGGGAGGTGGCCCCCGTCTTCGGGGGTCGGAGGGGGTCTTCGGGCGTGCAAGGAGGCTCGGTCGCGCGATCGACGCCAACGGACACTCCAAGACCCCCTCCGCCTCGGAAGACCTCGGCACCTCCCCCGTCGGGGGCGGGGGAGGAAAGGAGCCCCCCACGGAGTGGCTGCCAGATCGGCAGTGATCGCCGGCCGCCTGCACCGCGACACCCCCTGGGGGCGTTCCGGTGCGGTTTTTTTGACGCCCGCCCGCTGGCATCGCCCTTGCAATATGTCCCCGCACGGACGGCCGCGGGTCGGCCCCCGGGGCTTCTGAAGGAGGGCCATTGCCATGTCAAAGATCATCGGAATCGACCTGGGCACGACCAACTCGGTCGTGGCCGTCATGGAGGGCAGCGAGGCCAAGGTGCTCATCAACGCATCGGGCAACCGCACCACGCCCTCGGTCGTCGCGTTCACCGACAAGGGCGAGCGCCTGGTGGGCCAGCAGGCCAAGCACCAGCAGGTGACCAACCCCAAGAACACCATCTACTCGATCAAGCGCTTCATGGGCCGGCGGCACAAGGAGGTCGCCAGCGAAGAGAAGAACGTGCCCTACGAGGTCACCGGCGGCGCCGACGAGTTCGTCAACGTCACCGTGCGCGGGCAGAGCTACACGCCCCAGCAGATCAGCGCGTTCATTCTCCAGGAGCTCAAGAAAGTCGCCGAGGACTACCTGGGCGAGCCCGTAACCGAGGCGGTCATCACCGTCCCGGCCTACTTCAACGACAGCCAGCGGCAGGCAACGAAAGACGCCGGCGAGATCGCGGGCCTCACGGTCAAGCGCATCATCAACGAGCCCACGGCGGCCGCGCTCGCGTACGGCCTGGATCGCAAGAAGAACGAGAAGGTCGCCGTCTTCGACCTCGGTGGCGGCACGTTCGACATCTCCATCCTGGACGTCGCCGACGGCGTGTTCGAGGTGCTCAGCACCAACGGCGACACGCACCTGGGCGGCGACGATTGGGACCAGCGGCTGATCAACTACCTGGCCGACGAGTTCAAGCGTCAGGAGGGCGTGGACGTCCGCAACGACGCGATGGCCCTGCAACGCCTGAAGGAAGCCGCCGAGAAGGCCAAGGTCGAGCTCAGCAGCATGCAGGAGACGACCATCAACCTGCCGTTCATCACGGCGACGGACACCGGCCCCAAGCACCTGCAGATCTCCATCACGCGCAGCAAGTTCGAGAGCCTGTGCGAGGACCTGTACAAGCGGCTCCGCGAGCCCTGCCTGGCGGCCATCAAGGACGCCAAGATCGACGCGAGCAAGATCGACGAGGTCGTGCTGGTGGGCGGCTCGACGCGCATGCCCAAGGTGCAGGCGATCGCCAAGGAGATCTTCGGCAAGGAGCCCAACAAGACGGTGAACCCCGATGAAGTGGTGGCCGTGGGCGCGGCCGTCCAGGGCGGCGTGCTCAAGGGCGACGTGAAGGACGTGCTGCTGCTGGACGTCACCCCGCTTTCTCTTGGCGTCGAGACCATGGGCGGCGTGATGACCACGCTCATCGAGCGCAACACGACCATCCCCACCAAGAAGAGCGAGACCTTCTCGACGGCCACCGACAACCAGCCCAGCGTGACCATCAAGGTTTCTCAGGGTGAGCGCAAGATGGCCGCCGACAACCGGCTGCTCGGCCAGTTCGACCTGGAGGGCATCCCCCCCGCCCCGCGCGGCATGCCGCAGATCGAGGTGGAGTTCAACATCGACGCCAACGGCATCCTCCAGGTCACCGCGACCGAGAAGAAGACCGGTAAGTCCGCCGACATCAAGATCACCAACTCGGGCGGTTTGTCCGAGGAGGAGATCGACAAGATGAAGCGCGACGCCGAGGCCCACGCCGAGGAGGACACCAAGCGGCGTGCTTTGGTCGAGGCCAAGAACCGCGGCGACAGCATGCTGCACCAGACCCGCAGCGCTCTGGACGAGCACGGCGACAAGGTCAGCGGCGACGTTCGCAGCAGCATCGAGAGCGCCCTGAGCAATCTCGAGGCCAAGCTCAAGGAGGACGACATCGCCGCCATCGAGGCCGCCACCAAGGAGCTCGAGACCGCGAGCATGGAGCTTGGCAAGGCCATGTACGAGGCGCAGGCCGCTGGTGGAGACGGGGCGTCGAGCCAGGCCGAGCCCAAGGACTCGGCCGAAAACGACGACGACGTCATCGACGCGGAGTTCAAGGTGAAGGACGAAGACAAGTAAGCCCCGCCGGCAATTGAAACCACTCGACGGCGGGTGTGGCTCTCGCCACGCCCGCCGTTTCTATGTGCCCTCGGTCATGCGCTCGAGGCCGGCGATGGAGAAGTCGGCGATGGTGTCGGCCAGCCGCTTGGCGCTCGGCCGCGTCTTAAGCTGGGGGTGCACGCGGTCGAGCACGGCCTCGTGCTGCAAGTAGTACATGCACTGGGCGACGATGCCGCAGGTGAGCAGCGCGACGCGCTGGGTGCTGGCCTTCTGCCCGGTGATCTGGGAGACGATTTCTGCCAGCCCCTGGTGAAGGGGGCGGGCGATGGTCTCGATGACCGAATCGAGGGCGGCCGTGGGCTCGGCCAGTTCGCGGGCCATGAGCACGCGCTCCCACACCGGCTTGTCCCGGCCCAGCATGGTGGTCATGATGTGCACGAGATACTGGCGGAGTCGCTCCTGCGGCGTGCCGTGCAGGGAACCCTCTGGCGGCACGATGCCCTCGGCCGCGCAGCCGATGCGGGCGAGCACCCGGGCGTAGAGGCCCTCCTTATCGCCGAAGTGGTAGTTGATCGAGCCGATGGCGGCGCCGGCCAGGTCGGTGATGTCCTTGACCGTGGCGGCGTGGTAGCCCTTGGAGGCGAAGACCTCGCCGGCGGCCTCGATGAGCCGCTCGCGCGTGCCCTCGGGCTCGGCCCCGCCAGGGGGCGGGCGGCGGTGGCGGCGGTCTGGATCTCGTCGGGCCATGGTGGGATCCTATGAATCTTGACGAATCGCATCTTGAATAGACATTTTGAACGGGTATTCTACACTTCGGTTCCACGTTACAGCTCCGGACGACTTCCAGGAGGCCCGATGGAACAGGAAAGCCAGGCGACCGAGGGTCGCAAGCCGCAGGAGGGGGGCGGCCGCTCCCTAGGCAGCCACGTCGTGAAGAAGGGCATCCCCGCCCTCGTCCTCGTGCTGGTGCTCGCCGGCGGCGCGGTGTTCTGGACGCTGACCGAGTCGGGCCCGAGCCACGAGGCCGCGGCGCCGCCGAGTAACCCGATCCCCGTCAGCGTGCACGTGGTCGAGCCCGAGACGCTGGCCGCGCCGCTGCGGTTCCTCGCGCAGACCGAGGGCTCGCAGGTCGTCGAGATCCGCGCCCGCGTGGCGGGGTACCTCCAGGAACGACAGTTCACCGAGGGCCAGCGCGTCGAGAAGGGCTCGACGCTGTTCCAGATCGATCCCGAGCCGTTCGAGGTGCAACTCGAGCAGGCCCAGGCGCGGCTGAGCAGCGCCGAGGCCACGCTCGAGCGCGCGACGCACCAGGTCGAGCGGTACCGCCGCGCCGTGGAGAGCAGCGCGGGCACGTCCAACGAGCTCGAAGACTGGCAGACGCAAAAGTCCGTCGCCACCGCCGAGGTGCAACGCGCCAAGGCCGAGATCGACGCCGCCCAGCTCGAGCTCGGGTACACCACGATCCAGAGCCCCATCACCGGCGTCGTCGGCCGTTCGCTGCGCGACGTTGGCAGCTACGTCGACGCGGGGCAGAACGGCCTGCTCGCCGTCGTGCAGCAGATCGACCCGATCTACGTGCAGTACTCGGTGACCGAGTCGGAGATGCTCCGCTTCCAAAGGCAGGAGGCCGAGGGCGTGCTCATCGTGCCCGAGCTGACCGAGATCGAGTTCAGCGTCACCCTGGCCGACGGCAGCGTGTACGCGCACACCGGCCACATCAACTACCTGGACGTCGAGGTCGACCAGACCACCGGCACCAGCGTGGTGCGCGGCGAGGTGCCCAACCCCGACGGCCTGCTCAAGCCCGGGCAGTTCGTGTATGCGACGGTCACCAACATCCAGCGCGTCGGCGTCATCCGCGTGCCGCAGGCGGCCGTGCAGATGTCCACCCGAGGCGCGAGCGTGATGGTGGTGAGCGATGACGGCACCGCCCAGCCGCGGCCGGTCGAACTCGGTGAATGGGACGACAACGTGCACTGGGTCATCCAGCGCGGCCTGGAGCCGGGCGACAAGGTCATCACCGATCGGCTGATGATGGTTCGCCCCGGCACGGCGGTGACGATCGCGCCGGAGTCTGAGTCTCAACCGGCCCAGCCCGCGGGCGAGCCGTCATGATCTCGCGCTTCTTCATCGAGCGGCCGGTCTTCTCGATCGTGCTGAGCCTGCTGATCCTGATCGCGGGCACGGTGGCCATCGCGGTGCTGCCCATCGCGCGATTCCCCGAGGTCACGCCGCCGGTCATCCAGATCACCGCGGTGTATCCCGGCGCCGATGCCGAGACCGTGGCCGAGTCGGTCGCCGCGCCCATCGAACAGCAGCTCAGCGGCATCCCGAACCTCATCTACTACAGCTCGCGCAGCGGCAACGACGGCACGTGCAACATCTCGGTGACCTTCGAGATCGGCACAGACCAGGACCTGGCCGCCGTCGACGTGCAGAACCGGCTCTCGATCGCCGAGCCGCAGCTGCCCGCCGAGGTCACGCGTCAGGGCGTGACGGTTGTGAAGGCGTCGACGAACATCCTGGGCGTGGTGTCGTTGCGATCGAGCGACGACCGCTACGACGACCTGTACCTGAGCAATTATGCCACCATCAACCTGCTCGACCGCCTCAAGCGCGTGCCCGGCGTGGGCGATGCCCAGGTCTTCGGCAACAAGAACTACTCGATGCGGGTGTGGGTCGACCCCGACAAGCTGGTGCTCAAGGGGCTGACCGTCTCGGACGTGGCCGCCGCGCTGCGCGACCAGAACGCCGTCTTCCCCGCCGGCACCGTGGGCCAGCGTCCCAACAGCCTCGAGAACGGCGGCGAGGTCGAGTTGACCCTGCCCGTGCTCACCCGGGGCCGGCTGAGCGAGGTGGAGGACTACGAGAACGTCATCCTCCGCGCCACGCCCGAGGGCGCCCTGGTGCGCCTGAAGGACGTCGCCCGCGTCGAACTCGGCGCCCAGAGCTACGGGCTGGTCAGCCGAAGCGACGGGCAGTCCACCGCCGTGGTGCTCGTGTACCTGCAAGTGGGCGCCAACGCGCTGAGCACGATGGAAGCCGTGCGGGCCGAGATGGAATCGGCCCAGAGCGACTTCCCGCCGGGCATCGACTGGCTGGTGCCCTACGACACCACGATCTTCATCAGCGACTCGATCAGCGAGATCGTGCACACGCTGCTCGAAGCCGTGTTGCTGGTGCTCATCGTGGTGTTCATCTTCCTGCAATCGTGGCGCGCCACGCTCATCCCGCTGCTGGCCGTGCCGGTCGCCGTCGTGGGCACCTTCGCTGGCATGATCGCCCTGGGGTTCTCGATCAACACGCTGACGCTCTTCGGCCTGGTGCTGTCGATCGGCATCGTGGTGGACGACGCGATCATCGTGGTCGAGAACGTCGAGCGCCTGATGCACGACGAGAAGCTGCCGCCAAAGGAAGCGACCATCAAGGCGATGGAGCAGGTGACCGGCCCGGTCATCGCCGTCGTGCTCGTGCTCAGCGCGGTGTTCGTGCCCGTGGCGTTTCTCGGTGGGTTCACCGGGCAGATGTACAAGCAATTCGCCGTCACCATCGCGGTGTCGGTGGCCATCTCGGGCCTGGTGGCACTCACGCTCAGCCCGGCGTTGTGCCGGCTCATCCTCAAGCCAAGCCACGGCAAGAAGAACGTCATCTTCCGCGGCTTCGACAGCGTGTTCGAGCGCATCACCGGCGGGTATGTCCACGCCGTGCACGCGGGCATCCGCCACGCGATCGTCGCGCTGGCCATCTTCGGCGTGCTGTGCCTTGGCGCGTACCGGCTCTCGGGCACGGTGCCCGGCGGCTTCCTCCCCGAGGAAGACCAGGGCGTGCTCATCGCCGCCGTCATGCTGCCCCAGGGCTCGAGCCTGGACAAGACCCAGGGCGTCATCGAGCAGGCCGAAGAATTTTTCGGCAGCCACCCGGCCGTCGACCATGTGACCGCGCTGGGCGGGTTCGACTTCCTCAACGGCGGCATCACCAGCAGCAGCGCGGGCATCCTGTTCATCTCGCTCAAGCCCTTCCACGAACGCCACGAGGAGGGCACGAGCGCCAACGAGGTCATCGCCGCCAGCCGCCAGCTCATGGCCACCGTCGGCGACGGCATCGTGATCTCGTTCAACCCGCCGGCCATCCCCGGCCTGGGCACGCGCGCGGGCTTCACCCTCGAGGTCCAGCAGCGCGGCGGCGGCACGACCGCCGAGTTGGCCGAGGTCGGCGGGCAGTTCTTCAACGCCGCCTCGCAGGAACCAACGCTCACCGGCCTGAGCTCGTCGCTCCAGGTCTCGCTGCCGCAGGTTTATGTCGACCTCAACCGGGAGAAGACGCGCATGCTGGGCGTTGATCTGGCCAACGTCTTCGAGCCCATGCAGGCCTACTTCGGCAGTTTGTACGTGAACGACTTCAACCGCTTCGGCCGCATCTGGCGCGTGCAGGTGCAGGCCGAGCCCGAGTTCCGCAACACGCCGCAGGACATCGAGCGTATCTACGTGCGCAATAGCATGGGCGAGATGGTGCCGCTGTCGGCCATCGTCAGCA
This sequence comes from Phycisphaerae bacterium, assembly GCA_030426395.1. GTDB lineage: Bacteria > Planctomycetota > Phycisphaerae > Phycisphaerales > UBA1924 > JAHCJI01. The sequence goes on along the minus strand of JAUHYE010000016.1, from coordinate 1,998 downwards.
CCAGCTTCCGCGCCGGGCCCAACGTCATCAGCCGCTACAACGGCTACCCAGCCATCGAGATCACCGGCGCCCCCACCGTGGGCGTCAGCAGCGGCGAGGCCATCGAGACCCTCCGCGAGATCGCCGCCGACACGCTCCCGCCAGGCTACGGCATCGAGTGGTCGGGCGAGAGCTACCAGCAGATCAAGACCGGCAACCAGGCGCCCATGGTGCTCGCCTTCGGCCTGCTGGTTGTCTTCCTGGTCTTGGCGGCGCAGTACGAGCGGTGGTCGCTACCCATCGCGGTGCTGCTGGTCATCCCCATCGCGCTCTTCGGCGCTCTGCTGGCGATCTCGCTGCGCGGCTACACGCAGGACATCTACTTCCAGATCGGCCAGCTCGTGCTTGTGGGCCTGGCCGCCAAGAACGCGATCCTCATCATCGAGTTCTGCGTCGCCCAGCGCGAGCTGGGCAAACCGATCGTCGAGGCGGCCCTCGAAGCGGCACGCCTGCGCTTCCGCCCGATCATCATGACCTCGCTGGCGTTCATCCTGGGCGTGGTGCCGCTCGCGACGGCCAGCGGCGCGGGCTCGGCCGGCCGCCGCTCCATCGGCACCGGCGTCATCGGCGGCATGCTGGCGGCCACGTTCCTGGCGATCCTGTTCGTGCCGTTGTTCTACGTGCTCATCCAGAAGGCGAGCGAGCGGCTGGCGGGCAAGAAAGCGGCATAAACCGGCCTCTACTCGCACCCCGCGTCGAAGGCGTTCTGGAACGCCAGAAAATCGAAGATCGTCAGCTCCCCATCGCCGTCGAAGTCGGCCAGCGGGTCCATCGCGTCGAAGGCGTTCTGGAACGCCAGGAAGTCGAAGATCGTCAGCTCGCCGTCGCCGTCGAAGTCGGCGGCGCAGGCGGTCATCTCGATCACGACGTTGTCGAAGCAGGCCAGGATGCCGTCGCGGTCGCCGGTCGGCCCCACGCCGCGGCAGATGAAGCGGATGCGCTCGAAGGGCACGCCGCTGATCTCCAGCCGCGCGTGCTCGTACTTGGGCACGGTCTGGCGATGGGTGAATGAGTCGAACACCACGACGTTGTCGCCGACGAGCCCTTCCAGGTACACCTCGATGCCGTCCCAGTCGGCGCCCGAGTCGTACCACAGCTCGACCGACGCGTGGTCGGCCAGCTCGCCGGTCGTCGCGATCCACTGGTGGCTGCGCACGAACCAGGCGCTGGTGCCGGTGGTCCACAGCCCCGAGTTCATCGTGTTGCTGGGGCTGAACGCGGGGTCGCCCGTGAACGTGCCCGTGCAATTCGTCGCGGCGAACAGCAGCGGGTCCTCGCCGCGGAACTGCATGTTGTCCGAGAACGTGATGCCGCCGGACTCGAAGGTGGTGCCGAGGAAGCCGGGTTCGAACTCGTCGAAGCCGGTCTGGTCTGCCAGGGCGATGCTCACAATGGCGAGCGGAACGAACGCGACAGCGTGGCGTGTACGCATGATGGGGAGCCCTCTCTTCTCGATCGGTGTCGGTATGGGTGTACGGCGGCGCACCGGGGCCTGTTTCGCCAGAAGGTGTTGGGATGTTGCTCGGCGGGTTTGCACCCCAAACACACACACGCCTACCGGCCCCGCGCAACCGCCCCGCCACTCGGTCCGACGTGAACCTCCAGCGTCACCACCACGGTGGGCTGCCGCGGATTGTTGGTGCTCCACGACGCGGTGCTCTTGTGCACACCGGATCCCAGATCGGAGAAGTCCAGCGGCAGTTCCACCGGCCGCGTCCGACCCGGCTCGATGCGCAACGGCTCGCTGGCCGCGGTGCTCACCCCGGGGATGCGCGGCCCGACGTTTTTGCCATGAATATTGGGATATAGCTCGCAGGGGAAGCCCCTTGCCGGCGCATGGCGTCGGGCCGCATCAAATCGCCGTAAGTGTGTGCGTTATCGTGTTTTGATTCGTATGCCGACAAGCGCAATTCATGCGCTTCACGATGAACGCACACGTTCTTCATGCACTCTTGTGGC
>JAUHYE010000141.1 GCA_030426395.1 Phycisphaerae bacterium | reverse complement strand
CCGAGATCGCACTGCTCCGTCAGCACGCGACCGACATTGCCGCGGCTGTCGGCCCCGGCGCTACGGTCGTCGAACCGGGAAGCGGCGCGGGAGAGAAGGTCGAGATCCTACTCGCCGCGCTCGACGAGCCGCGTGCGATGGTGCCCGTCGACATCGCACGCGAGCAACTCCGCCGCGTTGCCCGCACGCTGGCCGCCCGGCATCCGACGCTCGAGATCGTGCCGCTCTGGGCCGACTTTACCCGACCCATCGACCTCCCCCAGCCCATTGCCGGCCTGCATCCACGGCTGGTCTTCTTCCCCGGCTCGACCATCGGCAACTTCCTGCCCAACGTCCAACGGGAGTTACTCGCCAGCCTGGCACAACTCGCCGGTGACAACGGCGCCCTGCTTATCGGCTTCGATCGCATTAAGGACGAGTCGGTGCTCATCCCCGCGTACGACGACGCCGCCGGTGTGACGCGAGACTTCGAGATGAACATCCTGACGCGCATGAACCGTGAGTTGGATGCCAGCTTCGACCACAGCAAGTTCCGCTACGAAGCGCGTTGGAACGCCACGGATGCTCGCATCGAGATGCATCTGGTGGCGAACACAGCCCACACCGTCATGGTCGCAGGCGAGGGGTTCGATTTCGCCGAGGGCGAGACAATCTGGAACGAGAGCAGCCACAAGTATGACATGGACCGCATCGGATCGCTCGCGGCAAGCGCTGGACTGCACGTGGATCACGCGTGGAGCGATGGACGCGAATACTTCACTGTTGCGCTGCTCCGCCCTGGCACATAAGAAACTCCACCACAGTTCCATTCGCTATTGGCGGCCATTTGGGCATCATCGAGGGGGCGCGGGGGCCGGCACGCCGTGCTGATTGCAACGCGGCTTGCCGAGACGCCCCGCACCCCACTCTCTCCCTCCCGCGTTGGCGTGGCTGAACCACGCGACGGCGATAGCTCAGTATGCGATGTGCGCGTGTGGTTGTCGTGAATACGTCATGAATCTCACCTCACAACTCGTAGTTGTCGTCAATTGAGGAAGGCTGCGTGAAACAGGTTGTCGTTTGCGCTATTCGTGAGGGATTGACGCGAGCGTGCTTGCCACACTGTCTTCGATACGCAGCACGCGTAGCCGCGAGCCACGATCGCTGATCTCGCTGACATGCACAATACCCTCTGGACCGACCGCCACGCCGATCGGTGCCCAACCGCCGTCGCTCGAGTGAATGGTCGATACTTCACCGTCCGGCTCGACACGCACGACCCGCCGGCCGGCAAAATATGTCACGAGCACGTTGCCGTCGGTGTCCGTTGCCAAGCCGTATAGCCGGTTCCATGTGGTCTCGGGCCCACCTCGGAATGGCGGGTCGTCGGGGGCCTCATCGATGAGCGATGGGCCGATGGTCGAGACAGAGCACGCTCCGCCATCGCCGATGACGAGTTTGCGCACGCGGTCGCGGTCGAGCAGCAACACCGAGCCGTCGGGCAGCGGCCGCATGTTCACGATCATGCGGAACGTCGCCCGCTCACCCGGGCCATCGGCGTAGAGCCCCGTACCGAGCGTCCCGGCGATGGTCCGCACGCTCGACCCGTCGTGGTCGTCGGCGTCGCGCTGGCGGATGACCGCCCGCCACTGGCCGTCCTCACCGCGCACGGTGTGCGCGAAGACGACCGAGCCGTCGGCCAGCCGAGCGAACGCGTTGGAACCGAACCGCCCACGATCGGGCGGCGGCGCGATCAGCACACGCTCGTTCCCCTCGGCATCGAGCCGGCGCAGCGACTGCGGCGCCTGTTCGGAGCCAGCGTGCTCGCGCTCGTAGACCAGGCCGCCGTCACCATCGAGTTGCAACTCGTGCGTCCACGAATCGGTGACCAGCGGCGACACGTCACCCTCGGGCGAGATCCGCCAGATCGTCTCGCTGCCGACGTCGGCCAGATACACCGTGCCGTCGCCAGCCACCTCGAGCCCCGAACCGGGATGGATGGTAAACGCGAAGACGGCAAGGACGGCGGACAGCAGCGTCGCGGGCATGGCGGGCCTCCGCTTCCACCGGATGCGCCGCCTCTGTCAGCCCAGCACGAACTAGTCCAGCACGATCAGCAAGGGCACGATCATCAGCACGACCACCGCCGCAAGCGGCAACGCCCAATCCGCGTACCCCCAGAACCTCGCCATTGGCCCTGGGTTATCGATGGGTTCACCTTCGGCGGGTTTGCGTGCGGCCAGATAAACCTCTTGACCCAGCGAAGGGAACAGCGCGCCCCAGAGCTGATTCAGTCGGATCCACCAGCCGAAGTTTTCCAGCGGGCTCTTCGTCTGGCGGATGGCGTGCGAGCCGGTCATCATCTCGATATCCAGCCCGGCGCGCTGGCACAGCGTGCGCCACGAAGCCGGGCAGAACTTGCGGACGTGCCCCCAGTGGCGGTTGCGGCCCTGGCGGTCGCGCTCGATGAGCTGCCTCGTCCGCACCTTCGCGATGGGCGTGGGCCCAACCGGCGTGCCGGCCAGGAAGACGCCGCCGGGCTTCAGGATGCGCGCGACTTCCCTGGCTGGCCCCTCGACGTCCTTGAGGTGCTCGAATACGTGCAGGCACACGACCGCGTCGGCGGTATTGTCGTCGACGGGCAGGGTCTTGAGGAAGTCGCACGCGTGGGATTCGTCGTACTTGGAAGCCTCGAGCGAGGGATGGTCGAGGTTGCCGTCCAGGCCGATCCAGCTGATGTTGGTCGGTGCGCCTTCCTCCCCCTCGGTGAAGCGCTTCATCCACCCGCGCTCGCAGCCCAGGTCGACCACGACGTACTCGCGTCCTTGCCTGGCCGCCTCGCGGGCGCCGTCCTGGATGGCCCTGGCCGCCCACCAGTAGCGCTGCAGCCGCAGGCTGTATTTCGCGTTGCCGATGTGCCCGGTCAGGCCCTCGTTGGGCTCGGTGAGGTCGACGCTGGTGCGATAGTCCATCAGCGGCCAGCGGAGGAACGCGAGGCGGCCGATAGCTGGTATCCGTGCGGGCGTGGGGGTGGGCGTCGGGGTGGAGGTCGAGACCGTGGTCGCTGTGGCCATGGGGTTCCCCTGTCGCCCCGCCGCCGTGCGAGGCGTGTGAAAAACAGTTTAGGCGGACGTTCCCCGGTATCCGCTTCCGCGGGGCTGCAATTGCTGCGGTCAGCTCTAGCGGATGCGGTCGATGACCAGGGTGGCCACCTGGTGCCCGGGCTCGAGCTCCAGGGCGCGGCCGGCCAGCTCGCGAGCCTGGACAACATCTCTCGGCTCACTGAACCCCAGCGCAAAGGCCCGATACGCCAGGTCGTCGGCGTTCTCCCCGAAGCGCTCCAGGCCCGCGGTCGCGACCTCGAGCAGTTTTTCCAATTGGAGCCCGACCGCCAGCATCCGGCAGTACCGCACATGCCCACGCTTGTCGTTCGGTTCGGCGGCCACATAGGCCTCCCATGCCGTGTACGCCTCGTCGCCGCGGCCCGATTGCTCGTAGGCGAGTTCCAGATTCATGGCGAACTGCATGCGGTCCGGCTCGATCTCGATGGCGCGGTGCATGGGCTCGAGTGCGAGCTCGGCCAGGCCCGAGTGCATATGCGCCACGCCCAGCATGCCATAGGCGTCGGCGTGCGAGCCATCGAGTTCCACGCTGCGCTTGAACGAGTTGGCCGCGATGGTCGGCTGGTCTGACGTCAGCTGCACCAATCCCAGGCTGTACCACGCCTCGCTCCATTGGTTGTCGATATCGAGGGACTTTTGCAGCGCCGCGATCGACTCGCGCTTGTCGCCCATCATGTCGAGCACGACGCCACGGTGGTAGTGGGCCAGGGCGTTGCCGGGTTCGAGGTCGATCGCGATGTCGAGCAGCGCAAGCTGGTCGGGATCGGACTTGGCCCGCAGCGTGAGCATGATGGACCTCGCGCGATCGTCCGGTGCATTGTCGATGAGCTTGTCGAAGGACACCAGCTTGGAATCGTCGAGCTTCGATTCTAAGTGCGCGTCGAGGAAGCCCGCGATCGGCACGGCCCACGACTTGTTGCCGCCCGCCCACTCGGTCGAGATCGCCACGGGCCGCCCTTCGTCATCGATGACGATCGCGCCCGCGCCGAAGATGTTGTACGGGTGGTCGAGGCGCAGCCGGCGGCCGCGGATCGGGTCGTCGCGGTCTCGTAACACCGCGAGCGTGCTGGTGCCGATGCCCATCGAGCCGGCGATCTCGAAGGGGAAGCCAACGCGGGCCTTCACCGCATCCGGCGCGGGCGAGGCGAGGTCGGCATACCCGCCAGTCCAGGGCGGCGCCTGCAATCCCGGCACGGCCACCAGCGCCAGCCCCGCCCTGGCGTCGAAGGCGTACACCCCGGTCGCCGGCCGCTCCTCGCAGCAGGCCGCCTTGACCATCACCGACTCACCCCGCAGCAGCCTCGCCAACGGCACGAGCACGACCTCGTCGCGCACGACGAGGCCGAACGAGCCGTCGACCTGCTCATCGCCCGCCCCCCGCGTCGTACATCGAACCAGCGCCGCGCCGACGCCCTCGGGGGTGCCGACGTTGATGTTGAAGCCGTATTCCTCGGTGAGGAATCGGGTGGTTTGTTCGAGTTCGGATGGTTCGGGCTCGCGGTCCGGCGCCGCCTCAGGCGTTGGCGTCGCCTCCTGGGTCGACGCCGGCGGGCCGCTCCCCCCCGACTCCTCGCATCCCGCCAGGGCCACGCCGAGCACCACCAGCACGATCAACGCGAAACGGCCGACTCCGGGCATCGATTCACCTCCAGGAGCCAGCCGCTGTATGAAACGGGATGGCGACAAGTCTTACAGATTCCCCCGCTTCTCCTGCTCCAACTCCAGCGCCTCAAACAGCGCCTTAAAGTTGCCCTTGCCGAAGCTCTGTGAGCCGCGGCGGCTGATGATCTCGAAGAAGAGTGTCGGGCGGTCCTGGAGTGGCTTGGTGAAGAGTTGCAGCAGGTAGCCCTCGTCGTCGGCGTCGACCAGGATGCCCAGGTCCTTGACTTTCTGGTGGTCTTCCTTGACAGCCTCGTGGCCGTTCTCGGTGAGCATCTTGTTGACGCGGTCCCAGACGAGCTCGTAGTAGGTGTCCGGCAGGCTCAGGAAGTCGACGCCGCGGCGGCGCAGCTCGGCCACGCTGCGCAGCTCGTCGTCGGTGCGCAGGGCCAGGTGCTGCACGCCGGGGGTCATGCTGTGCCACTCGAGATACTCGAGGATCTGGCTCTTCTTCTTGCCCGGGGCGGGCTCGTTGATGGGCATCTTGATGAGGTTGTTGCCGCTGGCCATGACCTTGCTCATCAGGGCGCTGAACTCGGTCGAGATGTCCGCATCGTCGAAGTGCTTGAACATCGCGAAGCCCATGACGTCCTCGTACCACTTGACCCAGTGGTTCATCTTCCCCTCTTCGACGTTGCCCACGCAGTGGTCGACGAAGCGCAATCCGCACGGGTGCTGCTCGTTGTAGTCGTTCAGAGCAAAATTGACGTACTTGCGGAAGCCCGGCGAGAACTCGCCGCCGCTCTTGATCTTGTCCAACGCGTACGCGCCTTCGCGGCTGACGAAGCTGTGCACCGCCCGGCCATAGGCCTTGATGCCCGCCATGGTCACGCTGCCGTTCTCGTCGCTATAGGTCACCGGCTCGTAGGCGCTCTCGCCGCCGTTGCGCAGCACCTGCTCGTAGGCGGCCGTCGCGTCGGCCACGGTCAGGGCCACGTCCTTCACGCCGTCGCCAAACTTCACCAGCTCCTCGTTGATGGGGTTGTCGGGCGTCAGGGGCGTGGTCAGCAGCAGGCGGATGTTGCCCTGGGTCAGCAGATAGTCGGCGGTCTTGCGGCTGCCGGTGGTCAGGTCCGAGACCTGGTCGACGCGGAAGCCGAAGAGCTGGGCGTAGAACACGGCCGCCTGCTTGGCGTTGCCGACGTAGAAGCGGACGTGGTCGATGTCGATCAGGTCGAGCGGGTCGACGACCTTGCTCGTGCTGGTGCTGGTGGCTGCGGAGGTCATGATGGCGTCTCCGAGACGGATCACCCGCTCCCGATGGGCCGCCCCCGCTCGCCGGATCGATTGCCCGGGTCCACGCGAAAGCTGGCCAGCGCGGGTGTCCGCGTCTGTCAGACAGTCTATGCGTGGCGCGGGGCAGGATGTTCCCGATCGCGATCCGCGAAAACGCCCAATAAAGGCCGCCGCCGGGCGATTATGCTTGCTGGAGATGGACGCCGACCAACCCAACGCGGGGCCGAAGCGAGGCGTTCTCAGGGCCGCCCGGGCCCTGGCGCGGCAATGGCGGCCCATCGTCGCCGAGCGCGTCCGCGAGCGGACGGGCCTGGGCACCCCGGACGAACCCATGGCCCCCGCCGGCTCGCTCCCCGACCGCGACGCCTGGGACTCGGCGAGCTTCGGGGCCTTCTGGTTCGGCCAGGCGACGAGCATGCTCAGGGTCGGGAAGCAGACCATCCTGACCGACCCCCACTTCGCCGAGCACGCGGGCGTCGGCCTGCGTGGCAAGCCAACGGGCCGCCGCCGCTCGATCGCGCTCCCGGCCACGGTCGACGACCTGCCGCCCATCGACGTGCTGGTGCTGACCCACGCCCACATGGACCACTGGCACAAACCGACGCTCGAGAAACTCGTCCGCCCCACCACCACCGTCGTCGTCCCCAAGCACACACGCAAGCTCCTGCCCGATCGCGGCCGCGGCTTCAAGAACGTGATCGAACTCCGCTGGCAGGAGAGCGAGGACCTGAACGGTTTCGCGGTGACGGCCTGGCCCTGCAAGCACTGGGGCGCCCGCTACCTCATCGACCGCTTCCGCGGCTACAACGCCTACGTGATTAAGGACGACCAACGCAAGCTCCTCTTCGCCGGCGACACGGCCGACACCGACGCGTTCGACTCGCTTGAAGACATCGACACCGCCATCCTGGGCATCGGCAACAGCTACGAGCCCTGGGACGCGGTGCACGCCACGCCCGAGCAGGCCGCCGCCATGGCCGAACGCATGGGCGCCGCCCGCCTCATGCCTATCCACCACAGCACTTTTCATGACGCCGTGGAGCCGGTCGGCCAGCCGCTCGAACGGCTCCGAGCCGTGTGGGCGCCGCGGGCGATGATCTGCGAAGACGTGGGCGTGGCGCACCTGGAGTGAGGGGGAGGCCGGATCCAAGCGCGAAATCGGACTGGAATCGGCGCCTTCGCCGACCCAACCCGTCGCTCCCATCCTCGAACCGACTCAGGCGCAGCCGGCATCGAACGCGTTCTGGAACGCCAGGAAATCGAAGATGGTCAGCGCACCGTCGCCATCCAGGTCGGCGATGGTGTCGCCGGCGTCGAAGGCGTTCTGGTACGCGAGGAAGTCGAAGATGTCCGCCGCGC
>JAUHYE010000140.1 GCA_030426395.1 Phycisphaerae bacterium | reverse complement strand
GTCTCGCTGCCCGCCACGGTGCCGCCCGGGGAGTCGATCCGCAGCAGCACGGCCTTCACGTCGTCGTCCTTGGCGGCCAGCTTGAGTTGGAGCACCATGTCATCGATTGGCGCGCTGCTCTCGCCCAGGAAGCCGGTGGTGGGGGTGTCGGTGATGAGCCCCCGCACCACGATCATCGCCACGCGGTCGACGGGCTTGCCCCGGCCTTCTCCGACCTCCAGCACGCTCGAGGCGACCATCTGGTCATTGGCAGGGCCCAGGCGGACAGTCAGGCCCAGGGGCGAGCAGCCGGCCAGCACGAACACCATGGAAACGAGGGCGACGAGTGCTTTCATGGCGCACTGTACTTCCGCCGCCCGCCCCGCGTGCAATCATCCTCATAGATGCCCCCGCCACTCGATCACCAGTCCGTCCTGCCCACCGAGTCGCTCGACCTGCTAAGCCTCCAGCCCGGCCAGACCTACGCCGACGCCACCGCCGGCCTGGGCGGCCACGCGGCGATGGCGGCCGAGCGGGTGGGGCCGAGCGGCACCATCATCCTCAGTGATCTGGACGCCTCGATGCTCGAGCGGGCCACCGCCCGGGTGAAGGAAGCCCAGCCCGGCATCCGCGTCGAGGCCATCCAAGGCTCGTTCGCCGGCCTGCCTGCCGCCATGGTCGACCGAGGCCTGGTGGCCGACGCCGTGCTGGCCGACCTGGGTTTTGCCAGCCCCCAAGTCGATGATCCGGGGCGAGGGTTTTCCTTCAAGCACGACGGCCCACTTGACATGCGGCTCGACCCGACATCGGGAACCAGCGCCGCGGAGCTCTTGGCGACCGCCAGCGAGGCGGAAATCGCCGAGATTCTGTGGACGTTCGGCGAGGAGCGAGGCTCTCGGAGGATCGCGCGGAAAGTTGTCGCTTCTCGCGAAGCCCAACCGATAACCACCACGCGCGCGCTCGCCGACCTGGTCAGGTCATGCACCTCTGGTGGCGGCATCGACCCGGCTACTCGGACGTTCCAGGCGTTACGAATAGCCGTCAACGACGAGCTGGGTGCGCTGTCGGCCTTGCTTGGGGCGATTTCGGCTCAAGCCGAGTCGAAGACAATCGGGAATGCCCCGGCCCGCGACGGTGGGGGCTGGAGCGAAGCGACGGGCAGCCGCTGGCTGGCCCAGGGGGCACGGGTGGCCATTATCTCCTTCCATTCTCTCGAAGACCGCATGGTCAAGCGGGCGTTCAACGCCCTGGCCGATGCCGGCGCCGCCCGCCGGCTGACCCGCAAGCCCATCGTGCCGGGAGAGGCCGAGATGGCCACCAACCGTCGCGCCCGCTCCGCCCGGCTTCGGGCCATCGAACTCACGCCTATCACGGACCCCAGCAAGGAAGGTGGACAGCCCCGTTGACCCGTGAGCAGAAGCTGGCGTTGGTGCTTGGGTTTGCCGCCGTGCTGGTGGTGGGTTTGCTGATCAGCGACCACCTGGCCGCCGCGCGGTCGACCGATCTTGAGGACGCGCCCCACGACGCGACGGTGGTGGTCGACGCGGAAGAAGGCCAGGCCCTCCGACGCGTGGTCACGCTGCCCCAGAACGAGGAGCACTTCCGCGGCCGGCCCATCACGCGCATGGCCGCCCGGGAGCGGGGAACGACTGAGCAGCCGTCCGAGCCGCAACGTGAAGAGACGCTCGTGGCCAGCGTGCCCGAGCGTGAGACCGTCGAGACCACCCCGCCCGCGCCCATCGAGTTCGTGCTCGGTGCCAATGGCGGCGAGCAGACCGGCGGGTCGGAGAGCATGATCGGCCGCATGGGCGATGCCGTTGCCGATGGTGCCCAGGGCCTTGCCGAGCGGCTGCGCCAGCTCACCACCCGCGTGGGCGACTCGCGGATCGAGAGCATGGCCGTCGTCGACAACCAACAGGGCGAGCCCGTGTCGCGGCGTGTGTCGACCTCGCCCACGATCATCCAGCACCACGTACAGGCCAATGAATCGCTATACAAGATTGCCGCGAAGTACTACGGCGACGGTAACGAGTGGCGCCGCATCGCCAGGGACAACGAGGGCCGCGTCGGCGAGAACGGCTCGGTGCGTCAGGGCGTGACCCTGCGTATCTTCGACCCCAAGGTAGGCGTCGCGCCCGACCAGGCCGTCGCCAGCGCGCCGGTGAAGCCGGACGTTGATCCGATCGCCAAGCCGCAGACGCGGACCGTCGAGCCCAAGGGCCCGCTGACCTACACCGTCAAGTCGGGCGACACGCTGGGTGAGATCTCGATGGAACTGCTGGGCACGATTCGCCGCCAGCACGAGCTCATCGCGCTCAACCGCGACGTGCTAAAGGACCCCGACCAGCTCCGCGCGGGCATGGTCCTCAAGCTGCCGAGTTCCTGACCATGGCGCGAGCGAAGGTCCAGATCGGCGGCGCGTTCGGCTGCAAGCTGGCCTTCAGTGTTGTTGCCCTGGCCGCCATCGCCGCCTCACTGCTCACCATCCGCCAACTCCGCACGCAGGCCGCACACGAGTTCGCCTCGCTGCGTCTGCGCGTGATGCGCGTGGACGAGGCTTCTGGCCGCCTGCGCGCCGACATCGCACGCCACGTCGGTCCGGCCGAATTGCGCGAGCGCCTGGCCGAGCTCGACGCGAAGCACCTGGAAGACGATTCGCCGCAAGCCGCGCTGGTCGGCCTGGAACGCAGCGATGACCGATGAGACGCCCGCTCCTACGGCATTGCGCGTGCAATGGGTCGCCCCTGCGCTGGGCATCGCGTGCTCGTTCATGTTACTGGCTATCATCGTTCGCGTGGCAATCCTCCAGGCCGCGCCGCCGCAACGCATCATGGACGTCCTTGACGCCCGCGAGCGTCAGCACACCATCGGCGTGCCCCGTGCCGACGTGCTCGACCGCCGCGGCCGACCACTGGCGGTGTCGCGATACGTCCACCGTGTGTTCTTCGATCCCATCGAGATTGCCGAGCAGCTCGAGAAGGGCACGATCACCATCGACGAACTCGCCGCCGCGATGGCGTGGATGACCGGCGAGAACGACTTCGACATCGACCGTAGGATCCAGATTGCCCTTGGCGAGAATCGCGACCGTCAGATCGCCATCGATAAGGCCAAAGCCAACCCAATCGAGGGTGAGGAGCCAAAGCCGCTCATCCGCTATGTCCGCATCGGCGGGCACCTGGACGACAGCCGCCTGGCCATCGTGCGCGCGCATCCGCTGCCGGGCATCCACCTGGAACGCGAGGCCACGCGCGATCGCGTGGGAGGAGACCTCGCCGCCTCGATCGTCGGCAAGGTCGGCAGCGACCCGATGTATAGCGAGGGCATCGAACGCGTGATGCGTGAGCGGCTCGAGGGCCGGCCCGGCGCCATCACCTACACGCACGACGCGGCGGGGCGACCGTTGTGGATCGCCCGCGGCGCGGCGACCGCGCCCGAGCCCGCGGCGCCATTGCACCTCTCCATCGACCTCGAACTCCAACGCATCGTGCTGGCCGAACTCGAGCGTGCCGTTGAAGACGCCGACGCCGCGGGCGGCATGGTGATCGCCGTCGATCCTTCGACGGGTGAGGTGCTCGCGATGGCCGACGTCCTGCGCGAGGTCGACAAAGTCCCCTACCCGTGGGCCGACGACCGCGTGCCTCGCGAGCAATGGGATCCGCACCCCGACCTGTTTCGGCGTTTCCAATTCGTTCGCCCCGATCCGCACCGCGAGCAAGACCCCGCGATCGCGCGCAACCGCGTGGTCGAGGACGCCTACGAGCCCGGCTCGACCTTCAAGGCCTTCGTGTGGGCCGCCCTGACCGACGCTCATCCCGACCTGCTCGACGAGGTCTTCGAGGCCGCGCCGGGGGGCGTGACGTTCATCGACGGCCGCCGCCTGCAGGACGCCCACGCCAACGGCGAGCAGACGTGGTCGGAGGTGCTGGTCAACTCGTCCAACATCGGCATGGCGCTCGGGGCCAAGCGATTCACGCCGCGAGAGTTCCACGACGCGCTCGAGCGATTCGGCATCGGTGTGCCCCCGCGCGTGGGCCTGCCCGACGAGGCCGAAGGCACGCTGCGATCGCTGAAGGACTGGAACAAGTACACCCACGTCTCGATCGCCTTCGGCCAGGAGGTGACAACCAGCGTCGCCCAGACCGCCCGCTCGTTCAGCGCCTTCGCGCGCAATGGCAACGAGGCCGGCACCGTGCCTTCGCTGCGTTTGAACGCCGTCGGCGTGGGTGGCCCCGATGGCCTCATCGCTCGCCGCGCCGTCTCGCCCGAGGCCGCGCTCAAGACGCGCGAGGTCATGGTGGCCATCGCTGAGAAGCTCGACAACCGCATCGAACGCAGCGAGGGGCCGTTCGCGTATTCCATGTTCGGCAAGTCGGGGACGGCCCAGGTCGTGCCCGAACGCACCGAGAGTTGGCAGCGCCGGCCGCGCGGGGCGCGCGGGTACCTCGAGCGTCAGTACGTCTCCAGCTTCGTCGCCGGTGCGCCCGTGGCACACCCCCGCTTGGTTGTGATGGTCACGATCGAGGATCCCGGCCCGGCCCTTGTTCGCCGCAACGTGTACTACGGGTCGCAGGTCGCCGGCCCGGCCGTGCGACGCATCATGGAGAAGGCGCTGCCCTACCTGGGCGTCGAGCCCGATCGCGTATCGGCCGACGCTTCCTCGACGAGCGCCCTCGCGAACGCGAGATAGCCGGCCTCGAACTTTGCCAGGTCCGAAGCGACGTACCTCCTGAACGACACGCGACCGAGGTCGTCCCCGCTCGGTCGCCCAAGTTCATGTTGCATGCGTCCGCGGGCGGCGTCCCGTAGCAGGCGTTCGATGCCCGACCATCCCTGCTCGTCAACGGCGAGATAAATACCGAGCACCCAGAGCTGCGCGTAGTAATCGACTGCTCGGGTCGGATCGCTGCCGAGCAGCACGGTCGGGTCGCCGCCGAGCAACTCCTCGAGCGTTCGCCACCGTCCTGTCTCTAGCACTGTCGCGAGTTGTGAAAGCCGCTCGGGATTCAAGAGCGGTTCAAATTGGTACGACCCATCGCCATCGACCACGAATCCCTCGGCCATCACCGCGATCATCTCGTCCGTCCATGTCGGCAACGCCTCGCGGAACGACCGTTGCACATACTGGTGCCAGCCCTCGTGGGCCGCGATCTTGAGTGTCAGGCGGTCGTAATCGGGCGGCAGCGCGAAGAGCACGGCGCGCCCGCCGGCCGAATAGCCGCCGACCTCGATGGCCAGCAGCGGGTGCGCGCTCTCATCGACCGTGGCCCGCGTGAACTGCGCCCATTCCTCGCGATCGGCGAACAGGAACATCTGCATCCGCCCGGGCGGGTTGGGCAGCGCCGGCCCGCCGAGGCTCGTGCCCGCGAAGCGCCGATGCCGCGCGAGCGAGGCCTCGAGGAAAACCGGCAACTCCTCGGCGATGGGCAGGTGCTGGGCCGTCGTGAGCAGGTGGTAGTGAGGCGTGGTGATCTGCACGCCCTCGCGCTGCATGTAGATCCAACGATCACGGCGGACGACGCCATCGGGGCCCGCCTTATCGCTCGCGCAGCCCACGAGCAGCATAGCGAGAACCAGCAGCAGTGGGAGGGCGCGTTTCAGCTCAGCCGCTCCAACGCCTGCTGCGCGTTGGCGAGCTCCTGCTTCACGCGTTCGAGCTGCTCGCGCGACTGCTGCACCAGCTTCGCCGGCGCCTTGTCGGTGTAGCCCGGGTTGCCAAGGCGGCCCTCGAGCGTCTTGCGCGAGCCGTCGAGCTCGGCGATCTGCCGCTCCAGCCGTTCGCGCTCGGCCCCGCTGTCGACCTCGTCGGCGAGGTTGGTGACGCGTAGCTCCCAGCCGTCAAACGCGCACGTTGCCGCTTCGCCGTTGGGCATCTCGGTCGAGATCGACTCGAGTTCGGCCAGGGTGCGCACCACGCCCGACACCGGTTCGATCGCTTCGGCCAGCTCCAGCGGGGTGTGCAGCGTGATCATGCGGCGGGGTTTGACGTTGTGCTTGGCCCGCACTTCGCGAACGGCGCCGACGAGCCCGCGGGCCCGCTCGAACAACTCGGCGGATTCGTTGTCACGCAGAGACTCGTCCACGACGGGCCAGGCTGCCATCGCCATCACGCCGCCGTTGCGCGAGGCCGAGATCGGCAGCCCGACGAGCGCCGGCATCGAGTGCTGGCCGAGTTGCTCGCCGATGGCCTCGGTGATGAACGGCATCACGGGGTGGGCGACGCGGAGGATCGCCTCGAGCACAAGCCGCATCACGCCGCGCTGGTGCGCGTTCTCGCGCACGGTGGGCTTGATGGCCTCGAGATACCAGTCGCAGAAATCGCGCCAGAACAGGTTGTAGAACGCCTCGGCGTACGCGTGGAAGTTGTATCCCGCCAGCGCTTCGTCCATTTCGTCGATGGCGGCGCCAAGCCGCGTGAGTATCCATTTGTCGACCACGCCGAGTTCATCCGTGTTGATCGTCGCGGGAAGAGGATCCGACTGATCCAGGATGCCCATCGCCAGCCGGGCCGCGTTCCAGAGCTTGTTGCACACGTTGCGGCCGATGTCGAACTTCGGGCTCGTGTTTCGCCCGGTCTTGGGGTCGGCCTCGACGGGCATGCGTACGTCCTGGGTGTGCGTGGTCATGTGCGCGAGCGTGAAGCGCATGGCGTCGGCGCCGTGGCTCTCGATGATGTCCATCGGGTCCACGCCGTTGCGCAGGCTCTTGCTCATCTTTCGGCCCTGGCCGTCCTGGATCATCGCGTGGATGAACACGTCCTTGAACGGCACGCGGCCGGTGCCCGGTTCCTGCTCGGGGCCCGCGAGAAAGTAGCGGTTGAACATCACCATGCGGCTGACCCAGAGCGTGATGATCTCGCGCGCGGTGCACAGCACGCTGGTTGGGTTGAACGCGTCGAGCAGGCCGTCGAACTCCTCACCCGCAATGGCCGGCTCGGGCCAGCCCATGGTCGACATGGGCCACAGCGCGCTGCTGAACCACGTGTCGAGCACGTCCGGGTCGCGCTCGAAGCCGGCCTCTTCGAGCAGGCTCTCGAACTCGATCGTGCCGTATTTCTCGGTCTCGAAGGCGCCCGGTCGGCGCACGCACACCAGGCACACCAGGTCCTCGCAATCCTGGATCTCGGCCGGATCGCGCAGGGGCACACCCATGTCGCTCGCGCTCACCAATCGGTAGACGATCGGTGTCGAGGGATCGTGGTCGCGCAGGCTCATCATGAGGTTCACCAGCTTGTCCTGCTTTGAGTCCTCCTCGCCGATGAAGTTGGTGAACGTGCCGAAGGCCTTGCTCCACACGGGGATCTGGTGCCCCCACCAGAGCTGGCGGCTGATGCACCAGTCTCGCAGATTATCGTGCCATTGTTCGTACGTTTTCGCGTATCGGGCGGGGTGGAACTTGATGGTCGAGTCGGTCTTCACGCCGGTGCGCGGCTTGTAGCCCTCGCTCTCGCGCTGCGTGCGATGGAGCGCCCGCTGCGCGC
>JAUHYE010000139.1 GCA_030426395.1 Phycisphaerae bacterium | reverse complement strand
CACCCTGGCCTACCAGGGGGCGGCGGGGGGGCTCAGCGAGGCCGACATCCTCGCGGTGGCCAAGGTCGTCACCCATGGGGCCGAGCCCTTCGCCGAGCCCGACCTGAACATCGTCTTCGACGCCGACGAGGCGACCGCCGCCGCCCGCCTCGGGCTGCTGCTGGACCGGATGGAGGCCAAGGGGGCCGCCTTCCACGCCAAGGTGCGGCAGGGCTATCTGGCCCAGGTCGACGGGTTGGTCGGGCCGGGGGCCGACCGCTACGCCCGCCTGGATGGCTCCAGGCCCGAGGACGAGGTGTTCGCGACGCTCTTAAAACTCCTCCAAGCCCGCTTCGCCTAAGGGCTTACGAGCGGGCTTCCCGCCATCTGGTGCGAAGCTGGGCAAAATTCCCTTGCAGATTTCCCGAGCCTGCGGTACACTACCAGTACCCGGGTCCACGACCGGCGTCGGAGGCCACGCAATGGCCGAGCGTCCGTCCAATACCCAGTCGCCGGGGTCCGACCCCGGCCAGGGTGGCACGCCCAGGCAGCCCACCGGCTCAGCCAGGCCTGTCGCCCGCCCGCTGGACCGTCCGGCCGGGTCCGCGTTGCCGACCCAGCACGAGGGCCCGCCCTCCGGATCGCAAACCGGATCGCAAACCGGATCCCAACCGGCCTCGCAGATGGCCGAGCCCAAGCTGCCAGGTGGCGCCGCCGGCCGCCACCCCATCGTCGCGCTCATCGGCATGCTCGACCTCGAGCCGGCCATCGGCATCGCCATCGTCAACGGCCAGGGCCGCACCGTCTCGTGCAACCAGCGCTTCACGGCGCTCACCGAGCCGGCGGCGCCAGACCAGGGCGCGGGCCAGCCGTCCGCTACTCCGCCCGCCACCCCCCCCGCCAAGCCGTCCAATCAGCCCGCTACCCCCCGCAAGGGCGTGTGGGCCCGCGTCGGCCCCGACGCCGTCCGCACCGCCGCCACGCGTCGGCACGCCGCGGTGGTGCACTTCATCCACGAGGGGCGCCAGGTCCAGTGCGACGTGTGGCCGCTGTCCGATGGGCTCGGCCTGGGCCCCAGCCGCGACGTCGCGGGCGAGTCGCTGTTCCTCGTGCTCGCCGTTGAGGGCCGCTTCGAGCCCGCCGGGCCGGAGGGGCCGGGGTCCGCCGGCTCGCCGCACTTCACCACGCTGACGCACAACATGGCGAACCTTGGCGTGCTGGCCCCCCTGACCGCCCGCGAACTGGAAGTGCTCGCCTTCATCGGCAAGGGCCTGGCCACCCGCGAGATCGCCGACGCCCTGGGCCGCAGCCCGCGGACGGTCGAGCGGCACTGCGACGCGATCCACAAGAAGCTGGGCACGAGCAACCGGGTGCAGATGGCCCGCTACGCCATCCTGGCGGGGCTGACGCCGCAGGCGGGCAAGCTCAAGCGGGTGTAATTGGTCGCCTCGGCGGCGGGCCCTTGCGCCCGGCTGCGCCGGCCGCGGGTTGAGCTGGTCGCTTCGCCAGCGGGGCCGGGTTTGGCTTGTCGCCTCGCCGGCGGGGCCTTGCGCCCGGCTTTGCCGGTCGCGTTTTCATTGGTCGCCTCCGCCGGCGGGGCTGCGCCCTTCGGGCTTGGGATAGATCCTTGACGTTTCGCCGGCGGGGCCGTGTGCGGGCTGCGCGAAACCCCGGCCCCGCCGGGGCCGCGGATCTTGAAAGAATGGCCGGAAAACTTTCCGAGGCTGCCCGGGGCCCGGACAACCGGCGATTCCTGCGCGTCCCGGCACCCGGCGCGATGGAAGATCTCGACGCCCGCGCCGAGGATCTCCACGTGTGCGCGGAAGATCTCGTCGTGTGCGCCGAAGGTCTCGACGCGCGCGCCGAACATCTCGCCGTGTGCGCCGAAGATCTCCACGCCCGCGCCGAGCATCGCGCCGTGTGCGCGGAAGGTCTGGACGCCCGCGCCGAAGGTCTCGCCGTGTGCGCCGAAGATCTCGTCGTGGGCGCCGAAGGTCCCCACGCCCATCGCGAAGCTCCGCACGGCCGATCCGCCCGGCCCGCTTGGCCCCTGTCCGGGTTGCACGGCCGGGCGGTTCCCGGTATGCTGGCGGCAGAGGAGCCCCGCACGCCCACAGCCCCGCGTTCTGGCCCGGCCCGTTCTCGCCCGGCCGCCGCCACGCTCGCCCTGGCCGTGGCCAGCCAGGCCCTGGCCCAGTGCGATCCCCAGCGTTTCTGGCCGGATTTCGAGCCTCGCCCACTCGAGTACGGGGTCGATGTGGCCATGAACGAGGACCACCTGATCGTGGTGGATCGAGCCGGTGGCACATACACATACTTGCGCGATCCTGATTCGGGCCAGTGGGCGTTCAATCACACCGTGCCGGCCGCCAGCGGTGGCGCGGTGGCGCTCGACGGCGATCGCATGGTCGTGGGCTCGTTGGGCGTCGAGCGGTATGGCGGCGCGGTCGTCTACGACTTTGATGGAGCGTTGTGGCGCGAGACCGTGCGGTTCGAGTCTCCGGAGGATCCGCGATATTCCCCATCGGGCGAGCATGTCGCGCTGTCCGGCGACACGGCCGCGTTCGCCAACTGGGGCACCATGGTGCGCGTGTTCCGAACTGGGAACGACGGCTGGCAACCGCTGGCGGAGTTGCGCGCCCCGGTCGGCCAGCCCGGCGGGCCGGGCTTCGGCAACTCGATGGCGATGGACGATCGCTTTCTGTTCGTCGGCGCTCCTGGAGAGAACATCGCCGGCTTCCAGAACGGCGCGGTGTACGTGTACGAGTGGGACGCCGAGGGCCTGCCCGTGCTAACGCAGAAGCTCGAGCCCGAGCCCGCGCCGTCGGGGCCCAGGCTGGGGACGTCGCTCGCCGTGCAGGGCGACACGCTCGTGGTCGGGGCGCGGCTGACGTATCTGGATGGCTACCGGCACGCCGTTGGCTCGGCCTTCGTCTACGAGTATGACGGGACCGAATGGCATGTGGTGCAGGAGCTGTTTTCGCAACCGCCGCAATCCTCCGGCGTGTTCGGGGTTGACGTCGCGATCGATGGCGACCTCATTGTGGTTGGTGCGCCTGGCCAACGGGCAACCGGTGCCCCTGGTAGTGGGGCTGCATACATCTTTCGCCGTGGCTTCGACGGCCGGTACCAGCAGTCCACTGAACTCGGGCTCTTCGGCCTGCCTGGCGCAAGCTATGGGACATCGGTTGATGTATCGAGCCGTGAAGTCGTCGTGGGTGGTCCCGATGCCTACGTATCTGGGCAAGACCAAGGCGTGGCCGACGTGTACGACCTCGCGTGCATCCTCTGCGCCCCCGACCTCGACTACGACGGAGCCCTCACCATCTTCGACTTCCTGACCTTCTTCAACCTCTTCGACGACGGCGACGCGACCGCCGACTTCGACGGCGATGGGGAGCTGACGCTGTTCGACTTCCTGGCGTTCCAGACGGCGTTCGATGCGGGGTGCGGGTAAGGCTTAGGCCTCGACCCCCAGCCTTGCCAGCGGCACGCACCCGTCCGGATTGCTCGTGCCGGTTGTGTGCTCCCGCAGGTGCGCGATCAACGCGAGCATGTCCTCGCGCGGCGGGGCTGTCAGCACGAGCGGCTCGCCGGTGATCGGGTGCTCGATGGCGAGCAATGCCGCGTGGAGCATCTGGCGGGTGATGGTTTGACCGGGTAAATCGAACGCCCTGCCGCCGTACATGTCGTCGCCGACGATGGGCCAGCCTCGGTGCGAGCAATGAACGCGGATCTGGTGGGTGCGGCCGGTCTTGAGTTCGAGTTCGAGCAGGGCGAAGTGCTGGTCGCCCACGGGACGGTCGTGCAGGCGGTAGCGCTCGCGCACGCGCGCGATCGTGAGGCTGGGCTTGCCCAGTTGATCGTGGCGGACGACCTGCTTCTCGCGGTAGCCCTTCTCCTTGCTGGGGTGGGGGCCGATGGGCTCGTCGATGGCCTCGATGTCGGGGTCGAGCGCGCCCTTCGGTTCGCCATGCACAATCGCGAGGTACCGCTTGTCGGTCGTGCGTTTCTCGAACTGCTGGCCGAGCTTCCAGTGGGCCTCTTCGGTCTTGGCGAAGACGATGACGCCGGTCGTGTCGCGGTCGAGGCGGTGGACGACGCCGGGGCGTGCGAGCTCGGCGCCGACAGGCGACAGCTCGCCACCACTCGAATGCTGGAAGTGCCACGCGAGCGCGCTCAGCATCGTGCCGGTGTTGTGGCTGCGTGCCGGGTGCACGATGATGTCGGCCCGCTTGTTGAGGGCGATCAGGTGCTCGTCCTCGTAGAGCACGTCGATGGGGATGTCCTCGGGCTCGATGTGCCCGCTGGGCGGCGGGGGCAGGACGAGCTCGACGGTGTCATCCAAACGCAACTTGGTCGACGCCCGGGCGGGCTGGCCGTTGACCGTCGCCGCGCCGTCGTCGATCATCCGCTGGATCTGGCTGCGGCTCATAAAGGGGATGCGGCTGGTGAGATATTTATCGAGCCTGTCCTTGATGTCGCGTTGCAACACCAGCTCGACGCGTCGCGCGTCGGCGTCGTCGGGCCCGAAGCGCTCGACGGCGGCGCGCAACGCGTCCTGGTCGATCTTGCCGCCGGGGTCGATGAGTGGGGGCAGGGAGGGAAGTTCGGCTTGATCGCTCACTGGCCCGGGTCTTGCGCGGGCTCGGGGGTGGGCTCGGGGGCGGGTTCGGTCGCCGGCTCGTCGCCGGTTCCGGGCTCTTCGGCGGGCGGGGCGTCGAAGCCGCCGCCCAGGCCATCACCCATGCCGCCGCCCAAGCCGTCGCCCAAGTCACCAAAGTCCAGGCTGCCCAGGCCGAAGGGGTCGTCCTCGTCGCGGTCGTCGGGGGCCACCGGCTCGGGGCGGGGCAGCGAGGCGCTCGCGGGCAGCACGACCCGGGTGGCCAGGGCGTCCAGGCCGGCGATGCGGGCGTCGGCGATCTGGGCGATGGTGCCGAGTCCGGCGTCGCGGTCGAGGCTCGCGGCCCGCTCGTAGTGCGTCCTGGCGGTGTCGAGCTCGCCCATGGCCTCGGCCACGGCGGCCAGGCCCATGTGGGCCCGGACGGTGTGGATCGCGGCGGCGCCCGATGCGCTCGCGACCTGGTCGAACGCGCCGCGGGCCTGCTGGAGGTACGAGCCGCGCAGCTCGTCGTCGAGCAGCTCATCCTCGGGATACTGGCCGGCGGCGTCGGGCGTGGCGCCGATGACCAGGCCGCGGCGGACGGCGCTCAGGTAGGCCTCGGCGGCGGTCAGGCGGGCCACGTGGGCGACGGCGCCGACGTCGTCGTACTGCTGGGCCAGGCTCAGCAGCGTGTCGGGGCTGGTGCTCTCGGTGCTGGTGGCCAGGGCGAGCTGGACGAACGCCTCATCGGTCCGCTCGTCGGCCTTCTGGGTCAGCCAGCGGCGGCCGCTGAAGGCCAGGGCGACCAGGGCCACCACGATCAGCACCCTTGGGCCCCACTTGACCAGGAAATCCCGGAAATCCTCGTTGATCCGCGACTCGTCGAGCCCGGCGCGGTCCTTCAGTTGTCCCTGGCGTTCGTCCATAGGGCAAGCTTAGGGGGCCGGCCTCTAGAACGCCCACGCGCCGCTGTGGGCCAGCGCGGCGTCGGAAACCAAACGCTGGCGGACGAGGCGGGCGAGGCTTTCGAGGCCCCGGCCGGTGACGGTGGAGACCGACACGTCGGCCCAGGATGGCGGGGCGTCCTTCGAGAGATCGGCCCGCGTGGCGATGCGGAGGTCGCCGGCTCCAGGCTCGGGCCCGCCCCCATCGGCCCGACCGTCCTGGCACCATATGACCAGATCGGCCGCCTCGATCGCCCGCCGGGCCAGCGCCTGCGCTTCGGCGAGCACGGCGTCGTCGCTCAGGTCCACCCCCGGGGCGTCCAGCCAGCGGACCACCAGGCCGTCCAGTTCCAGATCGACCGCCACGGCGTCGCGCGTCACGCCGGGCCGGTCGGCCACGCGCGCGACGGTCCGGCCGGCCAGCGCGTTGGCCAGGCTCGACTTGCCGACGTTGGCCGGGCCGGTGGCGACGACCAGGGGCGGGTGCAGCAGGCGATCGAGTTCGCGGGCGGTGGATGCCGGGACGTCTTCGGCGTCCGCCGCCCATCGCGATGGCTGGCTCAGGAGATGTGCAACGGCGCGCTCGCCCCGCGCGTGGCCAAGCGCGGTGAGCATGCGGGCCTCGACGTCGGTCGAGGCTTCGGGCCACGCGGGGGCGGCGTCGCTGCGCGAGAGCCCGGCGTTGAGAAGAGCCTTCGAGAGCGCCCGGCACACCTGCACGCCGCCGTGTGGGGTGAGCAGCAGGACGGACGCGCTCGGGCGGATGGCCAGCAGCGTGTCGACGTTGGGCACGGTGCGCAGCGAAGCCTGGCCGATGGTTGGTGCGGTGAAGCCGAGGGCCTCGCACGCGGCGTCGACATCGCCAGCCACCTCGAACACGGCGACGGCCGAGGCGACGCCGGGGGTGGAGCGTTGGGCGAAGGTGGCGTGCACGTTCGAGCGTATGGCCTATAGACCTACAAGCCTTCCCAGCACGATCATCGCCACCACGCCCCCCACGAACGCGATCGACACCGCCGTGCTGCTGGCCTTCTCGAGGGCCTCGGGGATCAGGTCGTCGACCACCAGGAACACCATCGCCCCCGCGGCCAGGCCCATGCCGAAGGGCAGCAGCGGCTCGAACAGCCAGATGAACCACGCGGCAAACGGTGCCGCCAGCGGCTGGGGCAGGCTGGTGAACAGGGCCCAGAAGAGGCACGCCCTGACGCTCAGGCCGGCGGCCATCAGGGCGAGCGTGATGGCGATGGCCTCGGGGATGTTGTGGACCGCCAGGGCGCTGGCGATGCTCACGCCCAGCGTGGGCAGCGTGCCGTCGGCCCGGTAGTCGGCCCCGAAGGCCACGCCGATGGCCACGCCCTCGGGCAGGCTGTGGATCGTCATGGCGGCGACGATGAGCAGGGCCCGCTTGCCGCCGGACTTTCTCAGGTTGGCGATGTCGAAGTCGCCGTTGCCGCTGATCCACTTGACGGCCATCCAGTAGAAGGCCGCCCCGGCCGCCAGCCCGGCGGCGACCTCCCAGCCCTGCCAGCCCGGGGCCCGGTCCATCCCCTCGCCGACGAGCTGCACCAGGCTGGCCGCCGCCATCATGCCCCCCGCGGCCGCCGAGAACATGCCCGTCAGCCTGGGCGACATGTCCTTGATGAAGAAGAACGGCAGCACGCCGAAGACCATGCTGACATCGGCGATGGCCGCGGCGGCGAGGGTGATGAGCAGGAGGTGGAGGAGGTCGGGGTCCATGGAAGTTCAGCCGCTGTGGCGGCTGAGGATAGGGGGGGCGGCCCCGGGGCCGCGGCCCCGCACTCGGGGCATCTCACCATCCCATCATCCAACGGATACCCGCACCGCGCGCACGCGCCGCGCTTGCGGCGGCGGGCCGACCGCGCGGTTCGCAGCGCCGCCCACGACAGCAGCGCGAAGGCCCCGTAGAACACCGTGTTCAAGAGCAGCCCGGTCCAGTGCGGGTCGAAGGGGATGTCGTGGTCGCGGCCGCCGATGGTGACCGTCCACGCGCCCCTCGTCTTGATGCGGTTTGCGCCGACGGTCAGGTCGATGTCGGTCCGCGAGTGGCCCGCGTGCCAGGGCCAGCCGGCCGAGAGGGCCACGGCCTCGTGGTAGCCCGCCGGCGGCGGGCGGCGGAGGAAAAGCGGCCGCGGGTCGGCCACCGGCTCGTGGTGGAACTCGTCGAGGAACCGGGCCAGGTCGCTGCCGGCCGGCACGCGCTCGCTCGAGCGGACGCGGTAGGGCCGC
>JAUHYE010000138.1 GCA_030426395.1 Phycisphaerae bacterium | reverse complement strand
CGCGGCTAGCGACCGAGCACCCCGCCCTCGAGATCGAGCTACACACCAGCGACGCCGTCGCTCACCTGCACCGCGACGGTATCGACATGGCGGTGCGCTACGGCCCGCTGCCCGACAGCACACTCGCCGCGCGCAAGCTCGTCGACACGCCGGGCGTGCTCGTCGCCTCCCCTGAGTATGTCGCCGAGCACGGCGAACCGCGCACGCCCGCCGCGCTGGCCGACCACCGCGCGCTCACACTCCGCCGCGCCGGCGTGCCGATGGCCTTCTCGGTCAGGGCCTGGTCCCAGATGGTCAGGTTGGCCAGCTCGCCCTCGAACTGGTAGCGGCGGTCCCACGGGTCGAGCGGGGCGATCTGGATGACATTGGCGTCGTCGGAGAGACGAACGGTGCGCTGGCCGACGAGCGTGCCGTCCTTGTACAGCCGGCCCTCGCGGCCGTCGTAGGTCGCGGTGATCATCTGCCAGCGGCCCAGGTCGTACTGCGTGCGGCTGGGCACGTCCTGGTTGTGGCTCCACATGTGCACGCCGCCGGCGAACTTGGTGAGGTACCGCGCCTGACCGCCGGTGCGCGCGTCGCAGTTGCCGAAGCCCACCAGCGGCGTGCGGTTGGTCGGCTGCTCGTCGATGCGGACCCAGACGTTGATGGTCCACGAGTCCTCGGCGCCCACGGGCAGGTTTGGCGTGTTCTCGATGGTTGTGCCGTACTGGCTCTTGTCGATGAGGTTGAGCGAGTACACCGGCCCGGAGATGACGAACGTGTGGCGGTCGTTCTCGAGCGTGTTGCCCGCCGGCGACCTGTCGCTCACGGCGTTGACGTGCAGCGTGTAGGGATTGCCGATCTCTGGGGCGCTGGCGAGCTCGATGGTCGCGCCGCGGTTGTCGTCGTCCATGACCACGCGCTCGACGGCGATGCTCGGCTCGACCGAGAAATCGCCAGCCTTCAGAGCTCGCACCGGCTCGGAGAAGTCGACGCGGAGCTGGGGCATCTCGTACATCGCCAGCACGCCGCGCACGCTCGGGGCGGTCTGGTCATCAACGCGGATGGTGCGGCTCTGGACCGGCCCCATGTTGCCGTCGGCATCGACCGCCGCCGTGCGCACCATGGTGGTCTCGCTCAGCAGGATCGGGCTCTCGTACACCGGCGAGTCGGCCGAGGGCTGCGAGCCGTCGGTGGTGTAGCGGAACGAGCCCGGCTCCCAGTAGAGGCTTGGCTCGATGGTGGCCTCGATGGTGTCGGTGTAGCTGTTGTTGCTGCCCGTGGGCACGCCGGCGACCTCGATGGCGGGCGGCCGCTGCTGGTGGTCGGCCAGGGTGTCGAACAGCTCGCGCGCGGGCGTGGCGGTATGGCCGATGCTCGCGACGCTGGCGGCGAAGATCTTGATGCGCGGATCGTCGGGCAAGGTGATGGACGTGGCGCCCTCGGGCAACTCGATGGCCTTGCGGAAGATGTAGCTGTAGCGGTAGATGGCGTCCTCGCCGCCGTCCTCGGTCGCCACGTGGTGGTGCGAGGCGTACCAGGCGATCTCGTCGGGCTTCACGAAGCCCGGGGTGAGGCCGATGATGTCGCTGCGACCCCAGGGGTATCGCGGGTCGGTCACGTCGCCGGGCCACTCGCGGTGGTCCCATTGGCCGACGTAGCCGTCCCAGGCCTGGGCGCCAAGGTAGTGCTCGTTGCCGCCGATGTTCACGAAGCTGTGGGCGTCGCCGTCGCTCGAGGCGAGCAGGAGGTAGAGCGTGTCGTGCTCGCCATCGGGCAGGCTCAGTTCCTGGCCGCGGCAGGCCATGGCGTTGGCGTCGTGCCCGCCCATCTGGAAGTCCACGCCGCCCACGGTGAGGGTCTGGGAGAGTTGCTCGGCGGGGTACGAGCGGCCGTCGTCGGTCATGCCGCCGGCGTCGCGGTTGGCGTTGTTGCTGATGGCGTCGATGTCGTGCTGCAACGCGACGGCTTGCGACTTCGGTTTGCTCACTCTCGCCGCGACATCATCGATCGTCAGGGCGATGGCCTTGAGGCCGTAGCCGACGAGGTCGGTGGTGATCGCGCCGTCGCTGGCTTCGAGGTCGGCGATCTGGCGTTCCTGGCCGTCGACGTGGCGGGCCTTGGTGATGGCGCCGATGCCGCTGGTGATGTTGACGCCGGTGGCGGGGTTGCCGGTGTGCTCGCGCAGGCGGATGACGATCTCGCCGGTGTCCTCGGCCTTCTTCATGGCCTGCACGCTGACGGCGGGGTTGTCAACGCTCAGGAGCGAGACGGACTTTCCCAGATCGCCCCCGTGCGATGTGGTGCGGAAGGGGATGAGCGGCTGGTTGAGGGCGGCGGCGTGCTGGTAGCTCTCGCCGTCGCGCCAGTCGCCGGCGTGGCCCTGCACGGCGTAGAGAACGTGGTGGCGGCCGATGTCCTGGCTCTGCTGGTCGGGGTAGCCGCCGCGGACGCCGGGCGTGTAGACGAGCGTGAGGCGGACGGTGTTGTCGTCGGGCTTGTCGGTTCCGTACTTGCTGTCGCACATGACGGCGGCGCCGTGGCTGCCGCTGGTGTCGGTCAGGTCGAGCCACTGGTGGAAGAGGTACTCGTACTGGCGCGGGTGGCCGTTGCCGCGCTGGATGGTGCCGAGGTGGATGTCGTAGGTGGCGTCGGGGTTGCTGGCGGTCAGCGGGAAGGCGGCGCGGACGCTGCGCTGGCGGGTCTTCCAGTCGATGTCGGTGTCGAACTCGACGCGGTCGCTGCCCGAGCCCAGGCGGATGCGTTGGGTGAAGGTCGAGCCCTCGGCCTGACGCGTGACCTCGACGGCGACGCGGGCGGGGCCGTTCTCGACGACGTTGATCGTGACGGGCCCGTCCTCGCCCACGAACGCCCTGGCGGGGAGCTGGCGGTCGGCCCAATCCATGTTCCACGCGGGCCACTGGCCGGGGTTCTCGTAGTGCAGGCCGATGCGGGCGGGCGCACTGAGTAGCTCGGTGTCGGCCTGCTTGTCGAAGATGGATTCGACGTCGCCCTGGGCGTTGAGTTTTACGACGTAGTTGCCGTTCTCGAGGCGGCGGCCGTCGGGGGTGATGCTCAGTTCGCTGGGACGGCCGGGGAACTCGTTCTGGCTCAGGCGCACGTCGAAGGTCGCGAAGCCAATGGAGGGCACGGTTGCGGCGAAGGCGATGCGGGCGTAGCCGTGGCCGTCGTCGGCCCAGAGGATCTGGGCGGGCACGGGCTTGCCATCGGCGTTCAGCACGACGACGGCCTTGGGCGCTTCGCCCTCGAAGGTGAGCTCGGCCTCGACGATGTCGCGGCGCTCCCACGAGAGGGGGTTGTAGACGACGATGGGCGTGCCCTCAGCCGTCGTATCCATCGCGCTGATGATGGTGGAGGCCGAATCGGCGAGCACGGCGCCGAACTGGTTGGCGGCGATGACCTCGTCGTTCCAGGAGAGGTCATACGCGAGCGGCACGCTGGTGCCGGGCAGGATGTCGTGCATCTGCGAGCCCAGGACGAGCTCCCATGCGTCCTGGAGTCGCTGGGCGGGATAGTCGCGGGCGCCCAGGAGCATGGAGCCGACGGCGGCCTTCTCGGCGGCGTCGGCGAGTTGCTCGTTCTTGCGGTTCCAACGCTTCATGTAGGCCTGGGAGCTGATGCTGCCGGCCGAGTGCTCGATAAGCTGGAGCTCGCCCTTGTACGTAGGCAGGGCGTCGCGCTGCTCGGGGGTGATGGCCTCGAACAAGAGGTCTGCGCGCTGGGCGATGACGTTGATCTTGGCGTCCTCGTTCCTGCTGTTGGCGACGCTCTGCTCGACCATCGCGACCGAGGCCTCGCGTGGCGCGCCGCCCTGGTCGCCCACGCCGTAGTAGTGGTAGTCGGCGTAGACGCCCGACTTATCACCGTTGTTGTTGATGCGGGTGAGCCAGCCGTCGTCCATGGAGAGGTCGTTGCGGACGTCGCCGACGTAGGCGCCGGGGTCGAGGGCGGCGATGACCGAGTTGCCGTCTGGGCCTTCCCACACGCCCACCTTGAAGGGGATGGGGGTGACGGCGTTCCAGGTGAGCTTCTGCGTGCTGAAGCCGGTGAGGCCGCAATGGGCCAGCAGGCTGGGCAGGGCGGCGGGGAAGCCGAAGCAGTCCGGGAGCATGAACTCGTTGCTGGTGACGCCGAAGGTGTCGCGGGCGTACTTGTTGCCGTAGAGGATGTGGCGGATCTGGGACTCACCACTTGGCACGTTGGCGTCGTTCTCGTCGACGGCCGAGCCCGAGGGGAACCAGCGACCCTTTGCGACATACTCCTTGAGCTTCTCGAAGTCTTGGGGGTAGTACTCCTCCATCATCTCGAAGCGTCGCGAGCCGCCGAAGTTGAAGACGTAGCCGGGGTGCTTCTCGAAGAGGGCGAAATTGTCGTGGAGCGTGTTTGGGATGAAGTCGCGGATGGTGTCGTAGTAGGTCCAGCGCCACTGGGTGTCGAGGTGGGCGTAGCCGACGACGAAGAGGGTGGGCTTTGTGAGGTCGATGTTGGCCGGGTCTGGTTCGGCTTGGTCGCCCTGATTCTGGGCGCTGGCGAGGGTCGCCGCCGCCAGTGCCATGCCCGCCGCCGCCCGGATGATGCTGGTCATCGTCATGCTCCGTCGAATCGGGGCCAAACGCCCCGCAAGCCCATGGGAGGAGTCCGTCGAGATCGATGGTACCCCGGCGGCTGGGCGTGTCGGCAGTGGGATCTCGCATGACCGGCAGATTGCGCTCTAAGGCGGTAATACGCCTCGGGTCGGGATTGCCGGTAGGATTGGCGCTCCGGGCCGGGTGGCCCGGGCGGCAAACCGGGGGCCGGCGATGGACGCGTTCGTGCAAGAGTTGAAGAAGCTGCGGCAGCACCTGCTGACGGGGGTGTCGTACGCGATCCCGTTCATCGCGTGCGGCGGCATCCTGATCGCGGTTGCGCTGGGCTTCGCCCCACGGGGGGAGAACGGGGCCCCGGATCCGTCTGGCGTTCCGGTGCTGTTCTTCATGCTGCAACTGGGTGTGGTGGCCTTCAAGCTGATGCTTGCGATCCTCGGCGCATACATCGCGTACTCGATCGCTGGCAAGCCCGCGTTGGTCGCGGGTGCTATTGGCGGCTTCGTGTGCAACGACCTCAGACTGCATGCATTCTTCCCGGATCCTGGAACGCCGGACGCGCCTGTTGGCTTCCTGGGCGCGATCGTGGCGGGCCTGCTGGCCGGGTACGTCGTGTTCGGGCTGAAGAAGATCCCGACACACAAGTTCATCAAGCCCATCATGCCGATTCTCGTGATCCCGATCGTGTCGACGTTGATCGTCGGTGCGGTGATGATCCTTCTGCTCGGGCCGCCTATCGCGGGACTGAATACATGGCTCAACAGCCAACTGCTCGAGATGCAGGCCGGCAGCGCGATCGTGCTGGCGATGGCCTTGGGCGCGATGATCGCATTTGACATGGGCGGCCCGGTGAACAAAGTGGCGTTCTTCTTCGCCGCCGGCATGATCGAGCAGGGCAATATCCTGATGATGGGCCCGGTAGCCGCCGCGATCTGCACGCCACCGCTGGGGCTGGGGCTGGCGACGGTGATTGCGAGGAAGATGTGGCGCGAGGACCAGCGCGAGGCTGGGCTGGCGGCGCTGGGCATGGGCATGATCGGCATCACCGAGGGCGCCATCCCCTTCGCGGCGGCCGACCCGCTGCGCGTGATCCCGTGCATCATGTTCGGGTCGATGGTCGCCAGCGTGACGGCGATGCTGGCTTCGGTGGGCAACCATGCGCCGCACGGCGGGCCGATCGTGCTGTTCGTGGTCGAGAACAAGCTGATGTACATCGTGGCGATCGTGCTGGGCGCAGTGGCGACGGCGGCAGCGGTGTTGGTTGTGAAGAAGCTGACCGGTGGGACCCCGCCGGCCGAGGCGTCGGCGTAGGAGGATCGGTATGAAGATCGTTGCCGTCACGGCGTGCCCGACGGGGATCGCCCACACGTACATGGCCGCCGAGCAGATCGAAACGACCGCCAAGCGGGCGGGACACGAGGTGCACGTAGAGACGCAGGGCTCGATGGGCATCGAGAACGAGCTGAGCGCGCAAGCCATCGCCGACGCCGACGTCGTGATCTTCGCGGTGGACATCGAGGTGGAAAAGAAGGAACGGTTCGAGGGCAAGAGAATCATCCAGGTGGGCGTCGCCGAGGCCATCAAGAAGGCCGACGCGCTCATCGCCCGTGCGAGCGGCTGATGACCACGACCGCGGAGCATCGGTTCGTGTGCGCGTTGCCCAACGGCTTGCACGCCCGGCCGGCGAGCGTGCTGGCCGAGGCGGCGGGCGGGTTCGCGTCGAGCATCGTGATCACGCATGAAGACGGGAGCGAGGCCGACGCGCGGAGCGTGCTTTCGGTCGTCGGGCTCGACGTGCAGCGGGGCGACGCGTTCGTCGTGCGGGCCGAAGGGGCCGATGCGCAGGACGCCGTCGCGGCGCTTCGGACGGTGATCGAGACCGAGCTTGTGGACGAGGAGATCGAAGCCGCGGCATGCGTGGAGTGCCGGCTGCCGCCTGTACTGCGGATGCTGGGCGTGTCGCACGTGCCGGGGCTTGGGGTCAGCGGTGGCGGCGGTGTCGGGCGGGCAGTGTGTGTGGGCGGGTTGGTGCTTTCCGAAGAAGCGCGAGCGGCGACCTCGACGGGTGTTGACAATGAGCTGGGCTTCGCACGCGAGGCGGTCGATGGCGTGGCCCGCGAGCTCGGCCGGCGTGCGGCGGAAGCACGCGATGAGACCGAAGCCTCGCTGCTCCGGGCTCATGCGCAGATTGCCGGGGACTCGGCGTTGTGGGCGTCCATCGAGCGGCGTGTGCGCGATGGCGAGACGGCGGCGCGGGCCGTGATCGGGGCGGCCGACGAACTTGCATCAAAGCTTCGCGGCGTCGAGAGCGCGTATGTACGCGAGCGGGCGGTCGATGTCGTGGACATCGCGATGCAACTCGTGGAGCGGCTGGTGCCGGGATCGATGGCGGCGGCGTGCCCGGTGCTGGAGCACGACGCGGTGGTGTTCGCCGAGATGCTGACAGCCAACCAGTTGCTGGGCATGGACCGCGGGTATCTGCGGGGATTGGTGCTCGGGCCCATCGGGCGGACGTCGCACACGGTGATCCTCGCTCGCGGGATGGGGCTTCCGTGCGTGATCGACGTGCCCGGAGCGGCCACGGTGGCACGGCACGGCGAGCACGCGGTGGTCGACGGCGACGGCGGGTTCGTGATCTCGCCGATCGATGATGGCGTGCGACGGTTCTACGAGGGCGAGCGGCGTGTTCGAGCGCGGCGGGCCGAGCGAGTCAGGCCATTGGTCTGCCAGCCCGCAACGACGGCGGATGGAGTCTCGCTCGAAGTTGGCGTGACGGCGGTGGATACGGCGGAGGTCGGCGATGCGACCTCGAATGGGGCCGACGGCGTCGGGCTGTTCCGCACCGAGTTTCTGTATCTGCACCGCGAAGAGCCGCCGAGCGAGGACGAGCAGCGCGAGGTATATCGGGCGGTCATCGATGCGGCGAGTGGCAAACCGGTGATCCTGCGGACGTTCGACATCGGCGGCGACAAGCCCGCGCCGTACTTGCGGTTGCCGAAGGAGGACAATCCATTCCTGGGCATGCGGGGTGTGCGACTGTACGAGCGTCGGCCCGACTTGCTGGAAACACAATTGCGCGCGATGGTGTCGGCGGCGGACGGGCGGCCGATCAAGATCATGGCGCCGATGGTGTCGACGGTGGCGGAAATGGCGTGGTTCCGTGCACGCGTGCGAGAGGTTGACGGGGATGTGCAGGTCGGCATGATGGTCGAGGTGCCATCGGTAGCGCTCTCGATGGACCGCTTCGCGCCGCATGTCGATTTTGTCAGCATCGG
>JAUHYE010000137.1 GCA_030426395.1 Phycisphaerae bacterium | reverse complement strand
AGCCCTCCGCAACGCGCCCGGGTCGGCTGGAACGGCCACCGTGCGGGCCGTCTGCGGGATGGCGTCGCAACTCATCGCTCGGCGACGACCAGGCGCTCGTCGGGCAGGCCGGGCGACGAACCGTCCGGCGTTTCGAGGCCGGCGAAGGCTCGTGCGCTCCAGCCGAGGCGGTCGAGCATCGCGCCCAGGTCCTCGTCGGTGCTGGCCCACAGCATGGGCTCGCCGCGTGTGGCCAGCCAGGGGCGGACGAGGGCGTTCTGGTTCGTGAAGCCGATGGGCCGGTTCGGGCGGTCGGTCATGTATGAAGCGATGAGGCGTAGCCTGGGTGCTGGCAGGTTCGCGAGGTCGGCCAGCAGGCGTTCGGTGTGCGACTCGCTCAGGTACATCAGCACGCCCTCGATCACGACGAGTGTCTGGGCGTCGGGATCGAGCGCGGTGGGCACGCTCTCGGTGAGCCCGTCGGCGAGGTCGATGGGGACCAGCGTCACGAGGCTGGTGGGCGCGACCGCTCGCTCGACGGCGGCCAGCGTCGCGGGGTGGTCGGCGCTCACGACGCGCTCGAAGACGCGGGCCTCGGCCGTGCGCCACGAGAGCGTGTCGAGCCCGGCGCCGAGCACGAGCAGCTGGGTGAAGCCGTCGGCGGCGGCCTGGCGGGCCAAACGATCGATCTCGCGCTTGCGGCGCAGCCAGTGGGCGACCATGCCGGGCAGCGTGAGGCGCTCGACGGCGTTCCAGAACGATCTGCCGATAGGGTGGCGCACCGATCGCAGGAGGATCCGATCCTTGCGATGGATCGATAGCATGCGCGCGCACCACGGCGCGGCGCCGGCGGGCGAGTCGCCCTCGCGCATGACGGTCGCCAGCGCGATGAGTCTGGCCGTCGCGCTGGCGCGGCCTTGTCTCACGAACGCTGCCCGAAGTGCGGGGCGTAGTGGCGGTGCCAGTCGCTGGTGAAGATGCCCTTTGGGTCGTGCTCGTCCTTGGCGGCGAAGAACTCGCCCGCGCGTGGGTAGCAGCGTTGCAGTTGCTCGGGCGTCGCCCAGCGGTGGTAGGTCAGGAAGTAGCTGCCGCCCATATCCGCCGCCAGGTCGATGAGGTCGCGAAACGTGCCCGCGGCTCGCGCGATCGCGTCGTCGGTGTGGTCGACGTGCAGGTTGAAGATGACGCAGGCCGAGCGCTGCCTGGCCCAGGCCATGACGGTCTGCGTATCGGGCTGGATGAGGCGGATGGTGCCGTAGATGACCTGGGCGCGTTGCTCGGTCAGCAGCCTCGCGGCGGCGTGCAGGAACCCGACGAGCTTCTCGGGCGGCACGTAGAGCTCGGTGATCATCTCCGAACCGGGGCATGACGCGTGAAGCCGCGTGTCGATCTCGGGGTGGTAGTGGTCGAGGTACTCGCTGAGCTGGTGGGTGTCGCTGCAATAGAGCTGGCCATCCGTAGCAAGGTAATGCTGGGCGTAGAGCGTGAAGGCGCGCTTCTTGTCGGTGTGCGCGAGCGTGAGCAGGTCGAGCCAATCGTCGCGCGAGAGCTTGCGCTGGCCCTGCGGCGGCTCGCCGCCGTCGTCGACCGGGCAGTAGCCGCAGAAGACGCCCTTGGTCAGGAAGTCGGGCGAATCGGGATCGACGTCGAACTGGAAGTCGCCGTAGAGGAAGCCCTCGCCGATGCGGCGCTCGGCGGCGGGCACGGCGTCCTCGATGTCGATGACCCGCACGACGCGGCGCAGCACGCGGCGGGGGGTGAGCCGGAGCGTAACGTCGGTCACCACGCCGAAGAGGCCGTAGCCGCCGATGGCCAGAGCGAAGAGGTCGGCGTTCTCGTCGCGGCTGCACGTTCGCGGCTCGCCCGTGGCGTCGATGAGCGTGAAGCGTTCGACATCGCCGACGAAGGGCGGCATGAGCAGGCCGCGTCCGTGGATGTTGGCGGCCAGGGCGCCGCCGAGGGTGAGGCTGTTGGCGCCGGTCTGCTTCTGGGCGATGCCCCACTTGGGTGGGGCGTCCGGGACGATCCGGCGCTGGGCTGCGTGGATGCCGTCGATCAGCTCGGGCCACTGGATGCCGGCTTGGGCCCGCACGAGCCCGCGCTCGTGGTCGAGCAGGTCATGGCCGTCGAGGAACTGCTGCCCGCCCATGGCGTGTCGGCCGCCGGCGATAGCCAGGGGGCGGCCGTCGGTGCCGGCCTGCCGCACGAAGCGGGCCACGTCCTCGGCCGAATCGGGCCGGTGGACCCGCACGCGGGCGTGGTTCAGGGCCGAGTGGACGTCGGCGACCGCTTCGAATCCGTCTGAGCCCATGGCACCCCCAGTCGTTGTTAGCCTACTCTAACTTAGAAGGGTTTGCAAGCCGTTTGTCCTATCATGCGTGGCAAACACGCCACGGAGGTGCCGCCCGCCCATGACCCCTACCGCCACGCAAACCCAAACACGACACGATCTTCGGCCCGACGCCGCCCGGATGCCCGTCGCCCGCCTCGCCCTGGCCGATGGGGCGGTGTTCGTGGGTTCGGGATTCGGTGACACGAAGGAGCGTGTCACCACCGGTGAGATCGTCTTCAACACGGCCATGGCGGGGTACCAGGAGAGCCTGACCGACCCGAGCTATCGCGGCCAGATCCTGGTGCAGACCTTCCCGCTCATCGGCAACACGGGCGCGAATGAGTACGACATGGAGAGCCCGCGCATCCAGGCCGCGGGGCTGGTGATCCGCGAACTCGCCAGGCTGCACAGCAACTATC
This sequence comes from Phycisphaerae bacterium, assembly GCA_030426395.1. Lineage (GTDB taxonomy): Bacteria > Planctomycetota > Phycisphaerae > Phycisphaerales > UBA1924 > JAHCJI01. The sequence goes on along the minus strand of JAUHYE010000137.1, from coordinate 5,209 downwards.
GCGCGACCAAGACGCTGGGCGAATTCCTTGAAGAGCACGGCATCCTCGGTATCGCGGGCGTCGACACGCGGGCGCTGACGCGGCGCATCCGCGCGGGCGGGGCGATGGGCGCGGCGATGACGGCGGACGCGTCGATCAGCGACGCCGAACTGGTCAGGATGGCCCGTGGCGTCGGCTCGATGGCCGGGCAGAACCTGGCCGCCGACGTGAGCCCGCGTGAGACCACGCGTGTCGAGCCCGGCCATCGGCTGTGGCGGCTGAAGCCCATCGACACCCGCGGCAAGACGTACAAAGTCGTCGCGCTCGATTGCGGCGCGAAGCGGGCGATCTACGACCAGCTCCTCAGCCGGGGGTGCGAGGTGGTGGCGGTGCCCTTCGACACGCCCGCCGACGCGCTCCTCAAGATCCTCGAGGACGAGAAGGCCGACGGGCTGTTCATCAGCAACGGGCCGGGCGATCCGGCCGCTGTCGAGGCCACGATCGCGGCGCTCAAGGCCGTGCTGGAGAAGCGCGAGACGCTGCCGACCTTCGGCATCTGCCTGGGCAACCAGCTCCTCGCCCTCGCGGCGGGCGCCAAGACCTACAAGCTCAAGTTCGGGCATCGCGGGGCGAACCAGCCGGTGTTCCACTCGGCCACCGGGCATGTTGAGATCACCAGCCAGAACCACGGGTTCGCGGTCGACGCCGAGTCGCTCGCGGCGGTTGGTGGCGAGGTCACGCACACGCACCTGAACGACAAGACCGTCGCGGGCTTCAGGCTCAAGGGCCGGCCCGTGTTCGCCGTGCAGCACCACCCCGAGGCGAGCCCGGGGCCGCACGAGAGCGACTACCTGTTCGACGCGTTCGTGGCGGCGATGGACGCGAAGTAGGGCTTACTGGCCTTCGGTTTCGGGGCTTTCGCTCACCGTCTCGGCGGCGTCTTCCCGCACCGGCTGGGGCTTCTCGATCGGCTCGCCGCCTTCGAGATACCTCTGGAATGCGTCGATCACGCCAACGTCCAGGCCCGCGCGGCGGGCTTCTTCCAGGCGACGCTCGTGCGTTCGGTTGTCGAGCTCTTCCTGCGTGATGACGATGGCCGCGAGCCAGGACGAGGCCGTGCGCTGCACCTGGGCGTACCGCTGCACGTCTCGTTGGACCTTGCGCCAATTCGTCAGTGAATCGAGGATGTCACGGCCGATGGGGTCGAAGGCCATCTCGGGGTCGCCCTTGTAGGCCCGCGAGATCATGGCGATGCCAAGCTCGGTCTGCCCGTCGAGCAGGAAGGCGACGCCCAGCAGCCGCTCGGCCTCTCGGTCGCCCTCGTTCACCAGCACGTGCTCGGTGAGGAACTGGATGGCCTGCTCGGCCTTGCCGGCGTAGAGCGCCTCGGTGCCCAGTTCGAGCGGGCTCACCCGATCGGCGTCGGAGATCTCGATGGGCTCCTTCGGGTCGACCTCGTTCGTGCTGACGCCGGTGCGGTCGATGACGATGACCGTCGGGCTCTGGACGACCTGGCGGCGCGAGGGCGCGTCGTACCAGTCGTAGCCGCGATAGCGGTAGTAGCCACCGTTGTAGATGTAATAGGGCACGCGGTTGACGACGATGATCTTGTGGTGGTGGCCGTGGTCGTGGCCGAACACGCCATCGAGGTGGAGGCGGCCGTAGACGTCGCCCGTGCTCCCGCCGATGGAGAACCCGCCGCCGTAGGAGGAGCCGTGGCCATACGAGCCGTGGTGGCCCGGAGCGATGTTCGATGGCCCGGCCGGCGCCGGCGTGTGCTGGCGGGGTTGCCGGCTGGCCTGCTCCTGGGCGATCATGCGCAGCGCGTTCTGTCCGGCGTCGCGTCTGGGGCTCTTGGCACGGACGCCCTGCTGGGCCAGCGCCTGGGAAGCCGTGCCGGCGATCAGCATGGCGAAGAGCGTTGCAGAGAGTGCGGACGTGCGGGCTCGCATGGCTTGCCTTCCTTGGGTTGGGCCGAGGGATTGGGCGATCCGGAATTCGCTCGGCCAGAGTCCTGTACCGGCCGACCTAGCGTTCGGCTGCACCCGGACCCATCGGAAGGGCGAACTCCCACACAAGGGTTTTCCTTCCGTTTGAGCAGAGTAGTCACAGAAGGAACCCCGCTGGATGGCACCAAACACGCCCCGGATCGCTCGCCTGGCCTCGCTGATGGTCGTTCTCGGAGCCTGCGTGCTGTTGGCCGCCTGCGGCGTGGGGCCCGACCGCGTGACGATCGAGAGCATCCGGTCGACGGAGGCACAGGTCGGCGGCAAGCTGATGCACCGCCCGATCATCGTGGCCTATCGCAGCGAGAGCCGGGACCACGCCGAGATCCTGGCCACCGACCTGCCCATCGCGTCGCTCGACCCGGCGGTGGGCTTCGAGGGGCTGACCGGGCAGATCACCCGTGTGCGGATGTTCGCCGTGCCCATCGCGGGCAAGACCTCGCTCTCGAGCCAGGCGGCGAACACGGTGATCCAGCACGCGGTCATCAACGACGGGGTGCTGGCGGTGTATGGGGGGTCGGGGCTCTTCCGCCCAAGCGCACGGCCGGGCGCCGACCCGCTGGCGGGCCGGCTGGGCGGCGGCACGATGCGGCTGACACGCTCGAGTACTCGCCTGGTCGACCCCATCGGCACGGCGAGCATCGAGTTGTCCCTGACGGCGGAGCTGAACGCGCCGATGGCGGCGATGATCGCGGCGCGGCTCGACCAGATCATCGAGCAGACCGAGTCGGTACTGCCCGCCGAGGACGAACACGAAGCAAGCCCGGAACCAGAACCCGAGCCCTAGCAGCCCGCGTCGAAGAGGGACTGGAACGCGAGGAAGTCGAACAGGGTCAGCTCGCCATCGCCGTCGATGTCGGCGGCGGGGTCGCCCGAGCCGAAGAGGTTCTGGAACTCGAGGAAGTCGAACACGTCGAGCTCGCCGAGCGGCTCGGCCACGTCGGCGGGCGAGCAGCCGGCGGCCCCCGTGCTGTACAGGTTCGGTCGGTAATACTCCATCGAGCACCGCATGCGGCGGGCCTGGATGGGCGTGAACTTGTTCATGCAGCGGTCGTCGGAGTAGTCCATGTAGTTGTCGAAGGGGGCCGGCCCGCCGCAACTGCTGGACGAGGTCGGGCAGCCCCAGGTGGGCCCGTCCTGGCGGTTGGTGTCACAGATCAGGTCGCCCGACGTCGCGCACGCGCTCGTCGAGCCACAGCCGCCATCGAACGTGTGGTACAGGCCCAGGTAGTGGCCGACCTCGTGCGTCGCGGTGCGGCCGAGGTTGAACGGTCGCAGTGGCGCATCGCGTCCGAAGGACTCGTGCAGGATCACCACGCGGTCGGCATCATCGCCCGCGATGCCGCCCTGGGGCAGGTCGGGCACGTAGCCGAGGTAGCCGTCGGCGCTGTTGGTGTAGATATTGAGGTAGCGGCTGGTGTCCCAGGCCAGCGTTTCCCAGTAGCGACCGCTGTCGTTGTACCACGTGTTGTTGGTGCTGTTGGTGATGCCATCGGTGGGGTTGCCGTCGGGGTCTTCGGTCGCCAGATAGAACTCGATGCCTGTGTCGGTGCCGGGCGCGCCCAGCGTGCCGGCGATGGCGCGGAAGTCTTCGTTCAAGATGTCGATCTGCGATCGCACGCGCGCGTCGGGGATGAACCCGGTGCCGTCGGTGCGCTGGATGACGTGCACGACCACGGGGATGCGGTACACGCCCACGCTGGGGTCGTAGGCCTCGTCGGGGTTCGTGCGCGTGTACGAGCAATCGCTCGGCGAGTCGAAGCCCGGCAACGCGCGGCGGTCGGGTGTGCCGCAGCGGGTATGGTCTTGCTGGAAGTACCGGCCGAAGGCGTGCGGCTGGATGTCTTGCGCGAGCGTCGACGACGGGAACATGGCAGCGGCGCAGGCAGCGCCGGCGAGGGCGAAACGGCTCGACATGGTGGACCTCCCCAGTCCTTTTCGCGTTCAAACACGCGCCAAACAGCCACAGACCGGAAGGCCCAGGCACCGGAACACGCGTGTATACGCGGGCGGCGGGCCGCTGTTTCCGGGCCGGGTCGATCGGCGTCACTGGGGCGTCGAATAACACTCAGATGACACCCCAGGCTTGCCCAGATTCTCATCCGCCGCCGGCTTCGAGGATCGCCTGCCTCGACGACTCGGCCTGCTCGGCCACGACCTCGGGCGGGAAGGCGAAGGGCGAGCGGGCGAAGTGATCGCCGGGGCCGCTTGGTGTGCCCAAGGGCGGGCCAATGCTGGGCACACGCTGGCGCACGTCGCCGAACACGACGTAGTCGAAGGGTTGATCGATTGGGGCGTGGATGAGCATCGTAGCGTTGGTGCCGCGCAGGTCGCGCAGGCGGGTGTTGGCATCACCTAGGTAGACATACGAGCAGTGCTCGCGGATCCACGCGGCGTCGGGAATCTCGGCCACGTTCTCGGGCGTTTCATCGGCGCGGATGAGGAAGATGCGCGCGGGCTCGCGGTCATGGATGCCCCAGAGGCCTTCGACGTAGGGCATGACTTCGCCCAGGTCGGGCGGCAGGAAGCCCTCGTTGGCGCGCGCGTACGCGGCGATGGCGTCGCTGAGCGTGCGCAGGTCGTGCATCGCGTCGTCGAGGGGTGGGAGCGGCCCTTCGGATCGCAAAGCGTCGTACAAGTCCTTTGCTTCGCGCACGCGGCTCTCAAGGTTGTCCGGCTCGGCGGTATCCCCGCGGCCATCGACCGTCGCGAACGCGAGTCGGCGCACGTGCTTGCGTTGGCGGCGGTCGGGGGCTTCCACCCAGGCATCGGGACGCGCGTGCAGCATGATGGTGAAGATCGGGTTGGGCACGCGCCACAGGTTGGCGCCCAGCGCGTCGCTGCGCCACATGCTGCGGGCGTTGATCCACTGGTCGCGTTCGGCCTTGCCCTCGGGCGTATTAACAAACTCGGGGATCGCCGTATTGCCGCGAGCCTTGGGCGAGAGGTAGACGCGCAGCTTGTCCTGATCGGCCTCGCCTTCCTTGCGCGGGTTATCGGGGAGGTACTCGAACGTCGCGGCCCAATCGGCTGGCGCGAGGCCGTCGTGCTCGGCGGCGTACGCGATCATGGCCTGGGCCAGCAAACCCGCGTCCTGCTCGAGTTGGCGGTGTATCGGCATGGGCCCGCCATCGCGTAGCGCAGCGAAAGTTTCCTTCGCGTCGTCGATGAGCCACTTGGCCTCGGCCAGCGAGACCATCTCGACGTGGCCGTCGAGGAAGGCA